>CAMYNZ010000218.1 GCA_947259865.1 uncultured Desulfobacterales bacterium
TCCACAGCAGTTTTTATCGGTTACACGGCCGTTTCATACGTTGCAATTCACTATGGAAATCAGACCGGCATATTTGCACTCGAGTTTATGTACGCCGGTTTCTTTATGTTTTCTTCAGTATTTCTCTCGGTTTCAGCCGGGGTCTTTATGAAACAAAAAAGAGAGGTCGTAGATGCCAAACGAAAGGCAGAAGCTGCCAATCAGGCCAAAAGTGAATTTCTGGCCAACATGAGCCACGAGCTCAGAACACCCTTAAACCACATCATCGGATTCACCGAGCTGGTTTTAGACAAACGCCTGGGTGACTTGAACAGCGACCAGAAAGAGTATCTTGAGGATGTTCACCAGAGCAGCAGACATCTTCTTTCGCTGATCAACGATATTCTGGATCTTTCCAAGGTGGAAGCCCAAAAGTGGTCGCTGGCTTACGCAGATATTAACCTGAAGGAGCTTTTGCACAACAGTTTATTCATGGTCAAGGAAAAAGCCATGAAACATGGCATCAACATTACGCTGGATACAGATGGCATTCCTGGAATCATCAATGCCGATGAACGCAAATTGAAACAAATTATGTACAATTTACTTTCCAATGCGGTGAAATTTACACCGGACAATGGAGAAATTCGCATATCCGCCACCCGATTTAATAAATTTGAGTTTTCAGATTCGGCTGTTCATCAGTCTACAATCCGGGACCCCAAAAATAAGATTGAAAATGGCATTATTGTCAGTGTCTCTGATACCGGAATCGGTATAAGCCCTCAGGAACTGAAACGCATTTTCCATCCTTTTGAGCAAGCAGACAATTCTGCGACCAGAAGGTATCAGGGAACCGGCTTGGGACTGGCGCTCACCAAACGGCTGGTCGAACTTCATAGCGGCCGTATCTGGGCCGAGAGTGCAGGAGAGGGCAAAGGCAGCAGTTTTAATTTTATGATACCGCTGCCACCAAAAAGCGGATAGAAACTGAAAGCGTTCCGTTTTGAACGGGCTAAATTCCGCTATAGCGGGACAAACCGGCTAACCGAGGATGGCGATCTACTATTTATTAGATAGTTTCTAATCAGGTTAAAAATCGGATTTTCTTCTTCTGGGGCTGTTGGGCTGCTGTTCCTGGCGGCGGGATTTTACCCGTCGTTCGGGTGTGTGGGTACCCCAGGGAGCCTGGTAGGGTGTTTTGCGCCGATCATGGTTTTGAATCTCCTGATCGGCGATGGCATTGAGTTTGCTGCCAAGGTATTCTTTAGCGCTGTCCTTGTCTTTTTTTATCAAATAGTTGAGCCGCTCCTCCATCTGCAGACATTTTTCGCAAAGAATTCCCCGTGTTTCTTGCACCGGCTTACTACAGAGTTCACACGATTTTGTTTTCATGTTTTATTTCTCTTTTGTGAATTTATATTATACAATTTTTATCGGCCAAAGCCTGCTTTTACTTAAACAATAAATTTTTTGCCATTTCTAATTATTTTTCTGCCATTTCTAATTATTCAGGATCGACGGTATCGATCACCGTCTCTTGCGACTATTGATTTTTCCATAAGCATTTCCAGGTGTTTTTTCATCAGGGCCTCTTCGGCAAAGGCAAAGAAGGCCTCCGGTTCACGTTTGCGGCCATAGACAATCCAGGCATCTACAATTTCATTCATGGTTCTGGGCGTTTCCAGGTGTTTGAGGAGTTTTAGCGTCCGTTGTTCAATTACGCCCAGATATGTATCCCAGAGTTCACCCGGATCTTTTTCAAATACGCCGGTTTCATGACCGGTCAGCCAAATTTTGGCCGGAATTTTTTTCAGGCGCTCCACTGATCGAATCGTCTCTTCAATGCTTGAATCGCAATCGCCATACCAGGGTCCAAACCAGCTAAGGTCGTAATCGCCCAGGAAGAGTACTGCGGGTTCTTTGAAGAAAAAAGCGAGATGACCCGGTGTGTGCCCCGGCGTGTGGAGGACTTCCACAGTGACGGTGTCCAGACGGATGCGTTGGCCGTCCCGGAAGAAATTTTGCGGTATGCGGGGCCGATAGTGAAACTGATCGACCATTATTTCTCGCCAGAAATTGCGGTGATCTTCTATTTCAATCCCATATCCGTCTAAAAATAACTCGATATCCGCTAGCATCGGCGCGTCTTGCCTGGATATACTTAACGGCAAATCTTCAAACAGGTCAAGATGGGTGATGTGATCTTCATGCCAATGGCTGAGCCACACGGCTTTTACGCCGGATTCATTTTTTAGATGAACCAGCCGCTCACGATCCGAGGCCGGATCGATCACCACCCCTGCGCCTTCGATATATATCGAGTGACAGTTTGGATATTTACCGTTATTTTGTCCCGGAAGGAATCGTACCGGCCCGAAACACCGTTCTTCCATAATTATTCCTTTCACAACTATTTCCCAATCCCCCTGTAATGTTCAGCGGTCATTTGCGACTACTAAACAGAAGGTTTAGGGTTGATCCTCCTTTCCCTAAACTGCCATTGACCTCCTTGGGGATGTGGGTGGCCCTATTGCCCGGGGCCACCCCATCATCTGCAAAATCGAGTGGGGGGCTACATGTGATTGGTGCCATCTCCTCTCGTCAAGGGCAGCTCATTTTACGATGGGCTGCCCTTCTTAGTTAAGGCTATATCTTCCAGCGGTCTGCCGGGGGTAACAGCATTTGATTATTCTACGGAATTCAGGGTTTTAAAATCAATTTGCCTGAAACCGCCCCGCTTTCCAACATCTGATGGGCGCGCGCCGCCTCGGCCAGAGGGATGCGTTCATAAATGTGCGGCTTGATTTTTTTGCGACCCAGACAGTCAAACAGAGTCTCAACCGATCGGGTCATCAACACGGGGTTCAGGTCCATAACGTTAAAGACCATAAAGGTTCGAATACCGGCACTCCTGGCAAATCCGGCACCCAGTTGATTCCCCAGATCCCCTTCGGGCATCCCGGCGGCCATGCCAAACCAAATAATCTGGCCCAGGGGCGCCAGGGTCTCAAAATCGCGGCCAAACGTAGCACCGGCCACCGAGTTTAAAATTACATTCACACCGTTGCCGTTGGTGATATCCTTTATTTTTTGGGGCACATCTTCAGTATTATAATTAATGATGTGATCAATTCCCTGTTCTCTGGTAAAATTCGCTTTTTCTTCCGAGCTGGTTAAACCGATAACCGTGATACCGGCCAGCTTTCCAAGCTGAATCACCGCCGTGCCCACACCACCGGCAGCTGCATATACCAACAGTGTTTCTTGCGGCTGCATGCGGGCCATGGTGTGAATCATATGATAGGCCGTTAGGTAGTTCACCGGAAGGGCGGCGGCTTCATCCATATCTATACCTTCCGGAATCGGCCAGACGCTCATGGAATTTACGACGGTATACTCCGCATAGCATTTTCTTCCCATAACCAATACATTCTGGCCGGGCGTCAGGTTAGAGACCTGGTCTCCAACCAATTCCACCACCCCGGCGCCATCGATCCCGGGAGTTACCGGCCACCCCGGCATCCCCGGATAGATGCCTTTTCGAACCATAACATCGGCCCAATTCACAGAGGCTGAAATCATCTTGACCAGCACCTGGTCGTTTTTGGGAGACGGCTGTCGTATATCTTCATATGTCAGTACATCCGGCGCTCCGGCCTTATGAATTTGTATCGCTTTCATAATTTTACCTCCTTTATCCTATTATTCCACGCTTTTCATTAAGGTTTGGTAAGTCGCATTGGGCTGCAAGATAAGCATTATCGAAGTAGTTTCAAAACAATTCTTTTCTGCCATCATTTGGCTTTAGATCTAGCCGCCCGCCACTGTAATGTTGGAGGCAATAATCCCGGATAATGTCTATGAAAATTTGTCCATAATTTTCGTATTTCACATTGCCCACACCGTGAATATCCAAAAATGATTCCCGATTCTTGGGATAGCGGGTGGCCATCTCAATCAGAGATTTATCCGAAAAAATAACATAGGCCGGAACACCGGATTCATCCGCAAGTGCTTTTCTTTTTTTTCTCAGGGTTTCAAACAATTCCCGGTCATATTGCATGTTATTATCGACAGCCTGAAATTCAGATACATCTTCTTCCTCCAGACGGCCCATGACGGTTTGGTTGGCTTTCATGACCGCCCAGCCGTTTGCAGTCAGCTTCAAACTGCCGAACTCGGTATCCTGTGTCAGCAATCCCTTGTTGATAAATTGGCGCGAAAGCTTCACCCACTGGCTTTTTGAGCATTCCATGCCAATACCATAGGTGGAAAGGTGTTGGTGGCCGAATTTGAATACCTTCTCTGCTTTTGATCCGCGCAGCACATCGATGATATGATGGGCACCGAAAGTTTCCCCGGTGCGCCTGACACATGAAAGAAACTTTTGCGCCAAAACCGTAATATCTGTTTTTGCCCGGATACCCCCAAGGCAATTGTCACACATCTGACAGTTTTTTACGTCATATTTTTCGCCAAAATAAGTGATCAGCGGTATGCGACGACACTCATCGGTTTCGGCAAACCTCAGCAAAGCGTTCAGATGAATGTTTGCCACGCGTTTTTCATGGTCCTCTTTTTTGTTAATAAAATACTTAATTTTTTGGAGATCACCATAGCCAAACAGCAAAAGGCAATCTGAGCGGAGACCGTCCCGTCCCGCCCGCCCGATCTCCTGGTAATAACTTTCCATATTCTGTGGCAAATCATAATGAAGCACAAATCGGATATTTTCCTTGTCAATGCCCATGCCGAAGGCAATGGTGGCGACGATAATTTGAACCTCATCCCGGATAAATAATTCCTGGTTTTGGGTTCGGACCGCTTCGGGCAATCCCGCGTGATAAGGCCTGATACTGTACCCAAGCCGATCAAAATGGGCGTAAAGATCATCCACCTGTTTTCGGGAAAAACAGTAGATAATACCGGATTGATTTGGATAATTTTGGATAAATTGAGTGGCTTGATTGGTCGGTTTGTCTTTTAGCCCGACCCGAATAAAGAGGTTTTCGCGGTTGAAGCTGGCCAGAAATTCCGCGGATTTATCCATACCCAGGTTGCTTTTGATATCCTGCCGTACCCTGGGGGTAGCAGTGGCCGTGAGTCCGATGCATACGGCATCCGGAAAACGAAAGCGCATATCCGCCAGTTGCCGATATTCAGGTCTAAAATCGTGTCCCCAGGCCGAAATGCAATGGGCTTCATCGATGGCGATGCAATCCACCCGGATAGATGTAAGCGTTTGAATAATGCTGGGCTTTAAAAGCGTTTCCGGTGCCAGATAAAGTAATTTTAAACCACCCCTTTTGATGCGGCCGATGGTTAGACGATATTCTTCAGGCGGTAAAGAGCTGTTTAAAAATGCTGCGGCAACGCCGGTTTGGGTTAATTGCTCAACCTGGTCCTTCATCAACGAGATCAACGGTGAAACAACAATCGTCAGGCCCTCGAATATCAGTGCCGGGATCTGATAACAGATGGATTTACCGCCGCCGGTCGGCATAATGGCCAGTGCATCTTCTTTTTGAAGCACATTTTTGATGATATCCTCTTGAAGTGAAACAAATTGATCATATCCAAAAACACTTTTTAGAAGAGATCTGGCTTTGTCGATCATAGGCACTGGACCCCGCTTGCCCTCAAAAATTTGGCATACGGCCTTTAGGTCAATTTTTTTCCGACGTGGTTACAGACGTTCAGGTTTCAAGCGGATAGCTTTGTCGTTGCAGCAAAATCCGTTGCCGGCATCAGGGAGCTAACTGCTTGCCGGTTTTTATAAAATGATTCATGGAGTCTTCCCAGAACTTCATGTTTTCGTTGAACTTGGCTTCCGTAAGCGCTTCAAGGAAACTGTTGCCGCTTTCATTTAGTGCAGTTATCACGTAGGTGATATTTACATGTGAATTCTCATTATCAGCATCTTCGACAGAGACATTTAATTTGGCAGCTCTGGATTCAGGCGTGATGCGTGAAAATTCTATTTCTTTCTTGTCCTCGTCTCTTCTAGTAATCAGCCAAATGGTGTCTTTTTCACCCTTTTGGCTCGAGGTGAAAACACATCCTTCCTCTGCTACGCCGGACTCTGAATATATAAGCGCATAGTCCCATCCGTAAAGCCATTCCGCTTCACGAACCGGGCATATCAGAGAAAAAACGGTCGAAGACGATGCATTTATCTTTTGTTGATAGCTTCGTGTAATCCTTTTTGCAATAAATCCGGTGTTGTTCATGTAGATTCCTTTCAGTTTCCATTTAAACATTTTGTCCAGCGGGAAACGCGATGAAGGGTAACAGCTAAACGGTATTCCAAGTTCATTATGGAATTTATAAGTTTTTGAAATTTCACCGTTTTTTCCTGTTTAGGTGATATAGTGAAATACAAGGAA
>CAMYNZ010000219.1 GCA_947259865.1 uncultured Desulfobacterales bacterium
TGCTGGTCCAAAAGACTGATGGAATTGCCACCCTGGTGCTAAACCGCCCCCAGGTTTTGAACGCCATGAATCCGGAATTGATTCAGGCTTTGCAGGAAGTCCTGGATCAGATCGAAACGGATGATAGTATCCGGGTAGTGGTAGTTAAAGGTGCCGGGGATAATTTTTGTTCCGGTGCAGACGTATCACTTTTTGCCGAAAATCTATCCCCCACTGAATGGCTGGAAGGTATGAAACGTGCCGGACGTACGGTGCAAAAAATGCGGGAAATACCCCAGCCAATTATAACTTTACTCAGAGGGGTTGCTGTTGGCGGCGGTGCTAATTTGGCCCTGGCCGCAGACTTTGTCCTAGCTGCTGATAACGCCAGATTCTGCGAAATCTTTATCAACATCGGCCTGATCCTCGATTATGGCGGTAATTACTTCCTGCCGCGACTTGTAGGCCTGGCCAAAGCCAGGGAACTTGCCATGCTGGGCGAAGAAATTGATGGAAAAACAGCCGCATCCATCGGGCTTGTTTATAAATCAGTACCCGAAGAAAAACTTGAGCAGGAAGTGGAAACATTGGCCCATAAACTGGCCCAAAAACCTCTGGCTGCGTTAAGTTTAATTAAAAAGGGACTCGATATTAGCTTCGACAAATCTTTGAAGGAAATGCTGGATTGGGAAGGTTCCCATCAATCCATTATGCTTCAAACCCGGGAACATAAGGAAATTATACAATTTTTTCTGGAATCAAAAAAGAAAAATAAGGACTGATTTGAGTGCTACTCAATATTTCCAACGGATAACGAACTATTAAGGCTCAATCGATAAACTCCAGAAGCCATAAGTGAGGTGCGCGATGGCCGCTAAATCAAAATCCGCCAATCAAATCTATTTCACCAAAGACCATGAAATGGTTCGACGCGCCGTAAGAGACTTTGTAACCAAAGAGATAAACCCCCATATGGATGAATGGGAAGAAAACGGTGAGGCGCCGCTTCACGATTTATTCAAAAAAATGGGTGATCTCGGATTTCTGGGGATTCGCTATGATCCCAAATACGGCGGCCAGGGCCTGGACTATTGGTATGATCTGGTTTTTCTGGAAGAGCTTGGACATGTTCAGGGCCTGGGAATCCCAATGGCGGTGGCCGTCCAAACCCATATGGCAACACCGGCGATCGATGAATACGGCAGTGAATATCTTAAAGAAACCTATCTAAAACCAGCCATTGCGGGTGAAATGGTCACATCCATCGCCGTTACCGAACCCGGAGCCGGATCGGATGTCAGCGCTCTGGCAACCACCGCCAAAAGAGATGGGGATTCTTATGTAATCAACGGCTCCAAGACCTACATTACCAACGGCACCCAGGCAGATTTTTTGACCCTGCTGGCCAGAACCAGCGATGATCCGGGGTATCACTCCTTTAGTTTGCTTGTTGTTCCCACTCACCTGCCCGGGTTTAGTGTGAGCCGGAAGCTGGACAAAATCGGTGCAAACTGCAGCGATACCGCAGAGCTTTTTTTTGACGGCCTCCGGGTACCGGCCGAAAACCTGATCGGCAAGGAAGGCGAAGGTTTTGTATACCAGATGCAGCAGTTCCAGCACGAACGGTTTTCCGCCTTGCCGGGCGCCTATACTGCTTCACTGGATATGATCGACCTGACCGTGGCACATATCAAGCAACGGATTGTTTTCGGTAAACCGTTGATAACCAGGCAGGTGCTGCGACACCGTATTGCCGATTGGTTGACGGAAATAGAATGTCTGCGACAACTCACCTACCATATTGTAAGGATGAAGATGGAAGGGCTGGATGCCACCCGCGAAGTATCCATGGGAAAACTTTACGCTGCCCGGATGTTGCGGAGAGTGTCGGATGGGTGTTTGCAGATGTTCGGGGGATTGGGGTACATGGAAGAAATGCTCATTTCAAGATATTTTCGAGATGGACGCCTTTTATCCATCGGCGGTGGGACCGATGAAATAATGCGGGAAATTATCGCCAAAATGGCGTTGGGGTAAACACAACATTTTTAAAGGCTGTACCATGCAGCAATCGATGAATGACCGTATGAAGCGCTCCAGAAACAAACATGGGCCTCCCGGGCGATTAAAAATTGCGCAGGCCCTGAAGTCACTTCTTGAACACAAGGAATTCAGCGCTATTACTACTGCTGAGATAGCCAAAAACGCCGGTGTGACCGAAGCGCTTATCTACAAATATTTTACCGACAAACGAGATTTGCTGCACCAGGTTTTGAGGGAATATCTCGAATTTTACGGCTTCCAACTTGCGACGGATCTAAAAGGCATTAAAGGCGCTTTTAACAAATTGCGCAAGCTTATCTGGTGTCACATAAACGTTTACGCAACCAACAGGGTCTTTGCCAGAATTTTGCTTATCGAAGTCAGAAACCATCCGGATTACTACAAAAGTGGAACCTACAAACTCGTGCAAAAATACAGCAACACCGTTTTGAGCATTATTAAAGAAGGTATCCGAGATGAAGAAATCCGGGATGATATTCCCCCCAAATTAATTCGTCATGGTATCCTCGGCAGTATTGAACAGGTCTGCCTTTCTGGTATCATTTTCGGCCGAGAGATATCACCGGACGATCTCACGGAAGATTTGTGTGAATTTATCTTCAAGGGTATCGAAAGAAAAGATGTTTGATATTTTCAATTTTTTAATTTGACAGGATCGACAGGATTTTTTGGATTAATGTTATGGTCGCTTTCCGGATGAAAGCGACCCATCCCAATCGGCCTTCGGCCGAGTGGAGAATAAAACAGGGCAACCCTGTAAATCCTGTCTGATCTAAAATAACAATGGGGTAGACGGCATGGGTAAATGGATGGACGGCTATCTTCAAAAGCTGGCCGAGGTTCGCCGGGAAAACCTTGAAGGCGGGGGATCGGAACGCATCCGATGCCAGCACGAGCTGGGTAAGCTGACTGCCCGGGAAAGAATAGAATACCTGGTTGACCCGGGCACTTTTGAGGAATTGGGAGCACTTGTGCGGGAATTTCGTATCGGTCTGGATGGAGAGGCAAAACCGAGCCCGTCTGATGGTGTGGTAATGGGCCTGGCCGAGGTGAACGGGCGGCCGGTTATGGTCTATTGTCTGGACTTCACAGTGATGTCCGGTTCACTGGGTGACCAGGGGATCTGGAAGATCGCCGAACTGGTTCAAATGGCCGGTCAGGAGCGTATGCCCATTATCGGCATGTTTGATTCTGCCGGATCCAGGATCAGCTTTAAAAACGGGTATATCGGACTAAACGGTCTGGGGCGGTTGATGAGGAATTACTGTCTCTTTTCGGGTATCATTCCGCGAATAACCCTCGTTCTGGGACCCTGCACTGGTCCGGTGGCACAGGTGCCGGTCCTGTCTGATTTCGTTATCATCAATCAAAAGACCGGGTTTTTATGGTTGGGTGGCGAAATCGAGTCAGATGACGCAGGTTCAGCCGAGTTCCACATGGAAAAAAGTGGCCAGTGTGATCTGATCGCTGAAAGTGACGAAGATGCCATCGACCAGGTTAAAGCCCTGTTGAAATACGTCCCTCAA
Organism: uncultured Desulfobacterales bacterium; assembly: GCA_947259865.1. The sequence continues at coordinate 3,570 of CAMYNZ010000219.1, forward strand.
AGCTGCTGGGAGAAACCCGTCCAGATCGATACCGGCGATAACCCCCAAAGAAGAGAAGAAAAATTATTGGATGTTATGCCGGAGAACCCCAAGTTCACGTATGATATTCACGAGATCATCGACCTGATTGTGGATAACGGCGAGTTCTTTGAGTTGAAGGAGGACTTTGCCCCCAATATGGTTGTCGGCTTTGCCCGGTTTGGCGGAATGGTTGCGGGCATCGCTGCCAGCAACCCGGACGAGCTTAGCGGCATCATGGAACCGGATTCTTCTGATAAATATGATCGATTCATAATGTTTCTGGACGCCTTCAATATACCCCTGTTGACCATATCGGACACTCCGGCCTTTCCACCGGGCGACAAATGGGAGCGCCTGGGAGTCATCCGACACGGCGCCAAGAATCTGCACGGCTATTCGCACCTGACCAATCCCAAAATAAGCCTGGTGCTGAGACGCTCATACGGCGGGTCCAACATTTTGCTGGGCTGCAGCAAAATGGGGCCTGATTTCATCTACGCCTGGCCAAGTGTGGAATTCGCACCCACCGGGCCCGAGTCCATCGTCCAGGCCGTTTTTCACAAAGAACTCACCAAAGCCAAGCAAGAGGGCAACTATGACGACGTTTATAACTTTTTTCTGAGCATCCTGAAGGAACATTTCAGCGTTATGACCATGGGAAAAATGTTTACCACCTACTATACGGTTCATGAAGTAATCGACCCCCGAGAAACCCGTTCCAGAATTGTCGGGGCTTTGCGAGCCAGCGCAAATAAATTTGAAAAAGTGCCGCAAAAGAGACGATTTATAAAACCAGCATAAACCCAAAAAACATGGAGTACTGGAGTAATGCTTGTTAAGACACTGAAAACGGTATCACGCCCTTTTCAACGCTCCATCACTCCTTTTGATAACAACAGTTGATAATCTGAGTTATACAAATGTGTCTATAAAAAAATAAGCACAATGATACTGGGGAATTTGCCATGGGTAAAAAAATGGATGATGCCCTGAAAAGGTATGTCGATATTCAGGAAAAAAATCGCCTGGGCGGCGGTATCAAGCATATTGAAAGACAACACAGCCGGGGCAAGTTAACCGCCCGGGAGAGAATCGAGATTCTGACTGATCCCGGTAGCTTCAAAGAGTTGGGTTCATTTGTGGACACCACCAGCCGACGTATCGATGGTCGCATACCCGAAGCTCCCTGCGACGGTGCTGTTATTGGCACGGCCCGGGTGAACGGCCGCTTAACCATGATTCATGCCAGCGATTTTACGGTTTTAGGCGGATCGGCCGGCACCCAGCATATTGTCAAATTTGCCCGGCCCCTGGAGATGGCCGCCACCTGGGGTATCCCCATGGTCAACCTGCTGGATTCTTCAGGGGGCCGGCTGGGGTACCAGGATGTCGCCATGGCCGGTGTTGATTGGTATTTTAGAATCCAATCTCTGTATTCGGGGGTCATACCCCAGATTACCGTGCTTATGGGACCCTGTATCGCCGGCGGGGCGTATCTTCCGACGCTGTGTGATTTTCTGCTTATGAGCCGGATCTCCGCCAACATGTGGCTGGGCGGCCCGCGGCAGACCCAGGCCGCCACCTCGGAAAAGATCGACCGCAACATCGGTGGGGCCGATTACCATATGCAACTTAGCGGTACCTGCGATGTTGTCGGAGACGATGATGAGGAGACCATCAAAAAATGTCGCGAGTTACTCCGTTACCTGCCCCAAAACTTCAGAGAAAAACCGGCAGAATGGCAAAAAACAGACGATGCGGACCGGGACGTGAAGAAACTGGTCGATATCGTTCCCGATGATTTTAGGCGGGTCTACGATATGCACGAGGTCATCCAGCAATTGGTCGACGATGGAGATTACTTTGAAATAAAAAACGAATACGCCAAAAACATAATTACCTGTTTCTGCAGATTTAACGGTGAAGTCGTGGGTCTGGTGGCCAACAACACCCTACATCCCGGCAGCATCCTGGAGATAAACTCCTGTGACAAATACTACCGGTTTTTGCAAGTGCTTGATGCCTACAACATCTCCCTGGTCAACCTGGTGGATACCCCACCGGTGGTTCCCGGGGAGTCGGAGGAAGCCAGGGGCTTGATTCGACATGTGGGTAAAATCGTCGACTTGTATGCCACGACCACCGTACCCAAGATCAGCATTGTTCTGCGCCAAGCCTATGCAGATGCAGGCAGTATGATTATGGGAGGTCTCAAAAGCATGGGTGCGGACCTCACCTATGCCTGGCCTATTGCCAGGTTCGCTGTGGAGATTTCCCGACTGGATTACCAAAAGATTTACGGCCAGGGCATCGAGAAAGATGCATATAAATCGTATCTTAATCGGTCCAGGGAAAAGGTCGACGTATTTGAAGTCGCTAAAAGTTGGACGGCCCAAATCGTGGATGAAATTATTAGACCCGCTGATACCCGAAAAAAGATCATCGAAGCCCTCGGGTTAACCAGGAACAAACGTGAAGAGTTGCCGGAGAGGGCTAAAGGCCATGGCACTTGCCCTACTTGATTTCCGTTTAGCTCACCGCAGAGGCGCGGAGGGCGCAGAGAAATTGATTGTTTCATTTGCCGTTGAGAGGACGGCAAATGAAAATCACTCAGCCACTTCGTGGCAGGTTAAAAATAAGTTAGGAATCTAAAACCGTCTTTATATACTAATGTTTGTCAATTATATTTGCCCGTAGGGCTTGAGTTTATTTCTTTTCGCCCTCTCAGCGAAAAGAAATAAGAAAAAATTCTCTG
>CAMYNZ010000220.1 GCA_947259865.1 uncultured Desulfobacterales bacterium
GCCTCCTGCACCCCCAGAACTCACGAACCCTTATTCAAACACACCATCAAAGAAGCCGGGGTAAATCCCTATCTGCTCGAATTCGTCAGCATCCGCGAGCAGGTTTCCTGGGTGCATATGAAAGAGCCCGAAATTGCCACCGAAAAAGCCAAAGACCTGGTCAAGATGGGTGTGGCCAAGGCTGCGCTGCTTGAAGAGGGTCAGGAGATCAGGCTGCCGGTTAAAACCGATTGCATGATAATCGGGGGAGGGATGGCCGGCATGACCACGGCGCTGAACGTTGCCGATCAGGGATTCAATGCCATCATCGTTGAAAAGGAGCCTCAGCTGGGCGGCATCCTGAACCAGCTCTGTTTTGTTTCGCAAGATCATTACAAATCCCCGGCCGGCAGGGTGGTAAAAGCCAAGGTGGCCCGGGTTGAAGCCCATCCCAATGTGACGGTTTACACCGATACGCAATTAGAAACGGTTGAAGGCTACATCGGAAACTATACGGTTTCACTCAAGGCCAACGGGCGCGAATCTATTGAGAAAAAGGATGTTTCGACCATGGTTGTGGCCACGGGTATGAAGGAGCTTGAACCTCAAGGGCAATTTTTATACGGGGAAGACCCGCGCGTGGTAACCCAGCTTCAGCTTGACCGTATGCTCAGGGATAAAGTTGTTAAAGACGTCAAAAGTGTGGTCATCATCAATTGCGTCAATTCTAAAAACGAAACGCGGGGCTGCTGCAGTATCGGATGCCATACATCGGTGAAAAATGCCCTGGCCCTCAAAACCCTTCACAAGGATGCGCGCGTGCATGTCCTGTACCGCGATTTGTCGATGGTAAAAGAAGAAGGCGATGCCCTGGAAAAAGCCAAAAAGTTCGGCATTAAATTTTTACGGTTTCCGGATGATCGCTACCCTGAAGTTACCCGCGAGGATGATGATTTAACGGTGCGGATATATGACCTGCTGATTGGCAGAGAATTTATAATTCCGGCAGACCTGGTCGTATTAACCACGGCTTTTCAGGGAGATGAAACCGTTGATCGCGTCAAAGGCCTCCTTAAAGTTTCATCAAATGCCGATGGATTTTTCCAGGAATCTCACGTCAAGCTCGGTCCGCTGGAGTTTCCGGCTGACGGGATATCCCTTTGCGGTTGTGCCAAAGCACCGATGACCTTTAAGGACAGTTGCGAGGCGGGCTCCGGGGCTGCCATGCGGGTTTCGATTCCGATGAAAAAGGGCTATGTCGAGGCCGAGGGGATCGTGGCCGATATAGATCTGTCCAACTGCAACCAGTGCAGTATCTGCTGGAAGAGATGTCCGTATACCGCCATAAAAACGGATGATGACAAGAATCCGGAGGTGATAAAAGCACTGTGCAAAGGTTGCGGGTTGTGTGCAGCAGATTGTCCCAAGGAATGCATATCCATCGTGCACTACACAGACGAGCAGGTTCTGGCCCAGGTGGAGGCGGCCCTTGAGGAATCCCCCGAAAAAAAGATAATCGGGTATGTCTGTCACTGGTGCGCGCTGGGAGGTGTCGACATGGCCGGGGTAAGCAGGCTGCAATATCCGTCCAACGCGCGATTGATCAGAGTGATGTGCTCGGCGCGGGTTTCCATAAAAATGATGCAGCAGGCCTTTGATCTGGGTGCCGCCGGTGTGCTGGTAGCCGGATGTGAATTTCCCACCTGTCATTATATCACCGGAAACTATGCTGCCGAGAAGAGAATAAAACGGACCAAAAACAAACTTGCCAAAGCAGGGTATGATCCCGACAAGCTCTGGAATCTCTGGTGCTCGGCCGCAGACGGGCCGAAGTTTGCAGGCACGATGCGGGAAATGGTTGAGGCGTTGGGTTTGGAGGAGTAATTAATTGAAGCAGCGATAGCAACAACCATTAGCAACTTCGAAGAAATATTTAAAATCCGAAGCACGAAATTCGAAACTCGAAACAAACTCAAATGACTGAAATTCAAAAATGAAAACAATGAAGTCTTATGAAATGATTAAATACACGAAGCAAATCAAATATTTTGTTTCGAACATTTGGTCATTGAGTATTCGAATTTGTTCCGAATTTCGATATTCGATATTCGAATTTAATAGCACCAATGTAAATTGATTAAATATTAAGAATTGGACCTGTGTTTGAGGTTTAAAACTATGGATAGTTCTTCTAGATTTGCCGAAGAATTTAACGACATCGAAATGTTTCGGTACTGCGAACAGTGCGGACGCTGCAGCTCCGCCTGTCCCATTACGGGTATTAACGGTTTTAATATACGCCGGCTGGTCCGGCATGTTGAGCTCGATTTGATTGATGAAATTGCCGGCTCGCCGATGCCATGGTTTTGTGCCATCTGCGGTCGCTGTGAAGATGCCTGCCCCAACGGGATCAAAATTGTGGATATCACCCGGGCCCTTCGCGCCAGAGGACCGCGGGACTTGACGCCGGATCAACCGCCATGTGTCAAAGCCTGTCCGGCCGGAATCGATGTGCCGGGTTACCTGCGGTTAATCGCTCAGGGAAAAAATGATGCCGCCTGTGAACTTATCATGGAAAGGGCTCCCTTTCCGGGGATACTGGGTCGCGTTTGCACCCATCCCTGTGAGACTGCCTGTAAAAGAGGCGAAATCAACGATCCCATTGCCATATGTGCGGCCAAGCGCTACGCAGCCGATAAGGCCGGTGATCTTAATGAAAGGATAAAAACGCTTAGCCAAGAATCCGGTCACCAGGTAGCTGTTATCGGCGCCGGTCCGGCCGGTTTAACTGCAGCCTATTATTTACGAAAAAAAGGTCACCGGGTGACTGTTTTTGAAGCCCGGTCTAAAACCGGCGGGATGCTGCGCTATGGAATCCCTTTCTACCGGCTGCCGGAGGATGTGCTCGACAAAGAGATTCAACAGGTATTGAGTTTGGGTATCGATATCAAACTCAATACCAAGCTCGGAGACAATTTTGACATCGATCAATTAAAACAGCAGGGGTTTGAAGCTGTTTATATCGCGGTCGGTGCTCAACTGAGCAAAAGGATACCGCTTGAAGGATCGGATCTGGCAGGTGTGATGTGGGGTGTTGATTTTTTGGTTCAGGTTAGCGAGGGAAAAGAGTTTGACCTTGACGATAATCTTTTAATTATTGGCGGGGGCAATGTGGCCATCGATGCTGCCCTCTCGGCCATCAGGCTGGGGGTTAAAAACGTCACGCTGGCCTGCCTGGAAAGCCGCGAAGAAATGCCCGCCAATCCCTGGGAAATTGAGATGGCCCGGGAAGAAGGTGTGGAAATGCTTTATTCCTGGGGTCCCAAAAAGATACTCGGCCAAAACGGTTCCGTGACGGGCGTTGAACTTGTTCGCTGCACGTCGGTTTTTGACGAGGCCGGTAATTTCTGCCCGTTTTTTGATGAAACCACAAAAAATGTGAAAACCGACCAGGTGGTTCTGGCCATCGGCCAGTCCAGTGAAACCGAATTCTGCAAGGATTTTTGCTTCCTTGACGATGAAAGCGACCTGCCGGTTAAAAACGGATTGATCGCCACAGATCCGCAAACCCAGGTCACTGAAATGAAAGGTGTGTTTGCCGGTGGCGATGTTGCCAACGGTCCCGGCACGGTCATTGAGGCCATTGCGGCCGGACGACGGGCGGCCATCTCGATCGACACATTTTTAGGCGGGGACGGAAAACTGGCACCCGGACGTCGGAATTCGGAGTGCGAAATGTCCGATCCGGATTATGACGAAAAAAGACAGACGGGTTTTGCCGAATTGAAACGTGTTGATCCACCGAGCCTGCCCCTAACCGAAAGACATGTCGGATTCCCCGAGGTGGATCTTTGCTACCCGGACGACGCAGTATTAAAAGAGACCCATCGTTGCCTGCAGTGCGACCTTGAGATTTGCTTTGCCAATAAGAAACGGGCCGCTGCATCCGATAATCAGGGCTGATCCGGATCCGTTTACCCATCGATTAATTTACGAATAGACACCGACTGGGGTTGATTCCGGTTCCATAAGGGAAATAGCCCGGTGTGCGAACGGCCCCCTTTTCCCGGGTGCGCCGGGAACCTCCCACTATCATCACCCTTTGCGCAGACACCTCTTGATTGGATTGTAAAATGATTTAACTTAATAGGTGATCATTAATTGCAAAAATTATGGGAACTATAACCAAGAAAAACGCTGATCATTTCTTTCATTTTATTTCACCCCCACCCGACCTCCCCCGTTAAGGGGGAGGAGTTTAGCTTCCCTCCCCCGGTGGGAGGGATTGAGGGAGGGGGGTATAATGGCGTTTGCCTTTATTTGGGTTATAGACCCGGTAATTATTCAAGCGATATGGGAGGTTTTCCATGGATAAGGATGATTTGCTGGTCGGCAAACGGATCCTGATTGTCGATGATGAGCCCGATGTATTGGATACATTAGAAGATTTATTGCCCATGTGTGCTGTTACAAAAGCCACCACATTTGATCAAGCCAGGGACCTGTTGCAAAATCAATATTTTGATACGGCCATATTGGATATCATGGGGGTCGAAGGGTATGAATTATTAAAACTTTGCAATAAGCATCGAGTGATCGGTGTCATGTTGACCGCCTATGCAGCCACTCCCGAAAATATAATAAAATCTTACGAGGATGGGGCCGCTTCTTTTGTACCCAAAGAAGAAATGGCCAGCATCACCACCTTCTTAACTGATATTTACGAGGCCAGGGAGAAAGGAAAAAATTTGTGGTGGCGCTGGTTTGACCGGCTGGCGGACTATTGTGAAAGAAAATTCGGACCTGATTGGCAAAAAGAGCACGGGTTTAAGATAAGATGAAGTCAACTCCAGACACTGTCCTGCAAGCAAGCTGCCTTACTGCCGGATCTTTCCCTAATTAGGGCTTACTACAACATTTTTTCCGGCAGCCACATGGCAAGCTGAGGGAATAACATCGTAATTATCAAAACAATAAGCTGGATGGCGACAAACGGTGGCACAGCCTGCCAGATGTTTTTTGTATGGATTTCCGGGGGCGCCACGCCTTTCATTAAGATCAAAGCCCAGCCAAAGGGAGGGGTTAAATAAGCCACCTGCATGTTGAGAATAAAAACGATAGCAAACCAGGTGGGGTCAAAACCCAGAAATACGGCAATGGGGATAAAGATCGGCGCACAGATCGTCAAGACCGCGTAGTCATCCATGAACATGCCGAAAACAAGCAATATCATCTGCATTACACCCAGAATGAGCCACCGATTCACCGGTAAGTTCTGGACGATATTCATGACCATATCTTGAGCGCCGGCACTGGTATACACCACGCCGAAAAGGGTGGCCGCAACCAGTATCCACAGCGCCATGCCGCTTATTTTCATGGTTTCCAGGCATGCGTCCGATACGACCTTCCTGCTCAGTCTGCCATAAATGACACAAACCAGAAAAGAACCGAACGCTCCCACACCGGCAGCCTCACTGGGTGTGGCGATACCCAGAAAGATTGAGCCCAATACGAGAACGACCAGCAGGGAAGGCAGTATGATATCTTTCAGTGATATCAATCGGGATTTCCAGTTGGTTTCCTCCGCAGGGGCGGTTGGCGCCAGCTCCGGTTGAAGATGACATCTTAGTGTTATGTAGAGGATGTACAGACCGGCTGTGATAAAACCCGGAATAGCCCCGCCGAAAAAGATCTTACCAATGGAAATGCGTGAGATATAGGCAAAAATAATCATGATGATGCTGGGCGGGATGATTTCCCCCAAAACTCCGCCGGCCATCACACAGCCCAGGGCGAGGGATTTGTCGTAGCGTTGTTTGAGCATGGCCGGAACGGCAATGAGTCCCATGGTGAGGATGCCGGGGCCGAATCCTCCGCACATGGCCAGGGCAACACATACACCGACGGATACGATAGCCAGGCCACCCCTTATGCCCGAAAGCCAGAGATTCAGTGCTTTAAACAGGCGATCGGAGATACCGGAATGAATTAAAAAATTCCCCATGAGCAAAAACAGGGGGATTGTTATCAGACCCGGATCGGTAATTTGGCGATAAGTGGTTGTGGCTACGATATACAGGCCGTTGGTTCCATCCAGCAAAAATGTAATCAGTACACTGATACCACCCAGGGCAAAAACAACCGGAACTCCCATTGCTAAAAGAAAAATAAGCCCACCGAAGAGCAGTAGCGTCGTAAACCCAATGCCCATAGTGATTTATCCTCGCTGATCAATCCTTACCGCGCCGAAAATAAGAGATGCCTTCAAGCAAAAACAGGAAAACCACCAAAGGTATCAGCAGCTTAAAGGGATAAAGCGGAATGCGAAACGCTCCCGCGGCTTTTTCTTTCATCATCA
>CAMYNZ010000221.1 GCA_947259865.1 uncultured Desulfobacterales bacterium
TCAGCTGGGGGATGCCGTTAAGCGCAGCCTTCATACCACTGGTTCCGCTGGCTTCCATGGGCGGCAGTGGATTGTTCAGCCAGACATCCACCCCGTGAACAAGATACTGGGCCAGCTGTTCGCCGTAGTCCTCGACAAACGCAATGCGACCCCCCATATCCGGGTTACGGCTGTCATTGAATATTCTTTGCAGGACACGTTTGCCGGGATCATCGGCTGGATGAGCCTTACCGGAGAATATTATCTGGATTGGACGCCAGCGATCATTGAGAAGTCTTTTTAAACGCTCGATGTCATAAAAAATCAGATCGGCCCGCTTGTAGGTTGCAAATCGGCGTGCAAAACCGATAGTCAATATTGACGGGTCAAGAAAAGCCCCGCCGGCAAGAGCGATTGAGGGGCCGGCACGGTCTTTGGCCCAGCGCAGGCGGGATCGCTCCCGAATGGCATCAATCAGTTTAATTTTCAACCAGTAGTGGGTTTTCCACAAATCATCGTCCGGTATTTTTTCAATCAGCTCCCAGACAGCCGGATTGTCGTGATCGTCCAGCCAGCCGGGAACAAAATATTTATTGAAAAGCAGCATCATTTTCGGTTCCAGCCATGTCGGCAGGTGCACACCATTGGTTACATGATCAATGGGCACGTCAGCAAGCGGCACATCCGGCCATAGACTTTGCCACATGTGTCGCGACACCTCGGCATGCTTTTTACTGACTGCATTGTGGTAAGCTGTGGCCTTAACGGCGAAGGCAGTCATATTGAAACCCGATTGGGAATCAGCGGGATGAACCCCCATTTGAAGGAACCTGTCGCGATCAATTCCCAGGGCCGGCCAGTAGGAATGAAAATATTTTTCCATCAGGTAGAAGGGGAACACGTCATGGCCGGCCGGCACCGGGGTGTGGGTAGTAAAAACGCTGGTATTCCGAACCTGAACATGAGCATCTTCAAACGTCATCCCGCCTTGAACCCGGTCCCTGATCCGTTCCAAAATAGCAAAAGCGGCATGGCCTTCATTGAGATGCAACACGAAATGTTTGATTCCCAGGACATCCAAAATTTCTGCCCCACCGATACCCAGAACGATTTCCTGGCGCAGGCGCTGCTCGATATCTCCGATATAAAGACGTGCCGATATTTCCCGGTTCCAGGGTTCATTTATCTCGATGTCCGTATCCATCAAATATAGGCATACCCGTCCGACCGCCACTTTCCACACGGCCACATGTATCGGCGGTTCGATTAGAGGAACTTTAACGACCAGCTGGTTTCCATCTTCGGCCAAGACTCTGGAAATAGGCGCAGCGTCCCGGTCCAGGGTATCGGTGATGTTCTCCTGCCAGCCGTCTTCGCGGATTCTTTGAAAAAGATATCCCTGGGGGTACATAAAACCGATCGCCACCAGCGGAACGCACAAGTCGCTGCATTCCTTCAGATAATCACCGGCCAGAAATCCCAGACCACCGGCGTAAAAGGGCAATGAACGATGCAGACCATATTCGGCTGAAAAGTAGGCAATCGCTGTTTGGACCCCATCGGGGACATTCTCCAGAAGCGGGCATCCCCTGGGTTCCATGTATTTTTTGAATTGAGATAACACCCCATCGTAATTTGAGGAATATTCCGGGTTGGTGGCGGCTTGGGATAAAAATTCAGCCGGAAGTTCTTTGAGCATTTTATCGGGATTGTACCGGCTTTCCTTCCAGGACTGGCGATTCAGCATCTTGAAAAGCATCCTGGCTTCCGGATGCCAGCTCCACCAGAGGTTCTCTGCCAATTCTCCCAATCCTATGAGACGATCCGGCAAATTCGGAAATTCATCTTTTATAGAACTCATTTTTTTGACCTTTCCACCGGTGGTAAACGGTGTCCGCTGCTTAATAATAGATTCAAACGCGGCTAATAAAAGCGTCGGGTGTTTTAACCAATGTTGTGTTCATGCTTTTAAAATTATTGTTAAACAGCCGACCGATAAAGTGACACCCTAATTGAGCGAAAGTCGAGGTCGAAGATCCGCCTCTGGAGGAGTGCCCCAGATTCAAGGCGTCCAAGGGCGAAGTCGTAGTAAATTACTGCGAGCTCTTGGCAACGCAGAAGATGGGGTATCCCGCCAAAGATCTCTGGCGGATAAACATCGGCTTTCCCGAAGGGTAAACAAAATGGGGTGGTTTTTTGACAATTTTATCTTACTGATGCAAGAGTTGTAAATAGTTTACATGTCGCTTAACGAATGCAATAGTTTGGATTTTTTAAATAAATTCTCCATTTTGTTTACGCTCATTTAGGGTGATACTAAATCGCAAATAGCAGCAAGTAAATTATGATGAGTATCGATAAAAATAGCATTCCGGCAGCTATCCAACGTGTAAGATACGCTTCCAGATTCCACAGAGCAGGCTGATAACGTATTTTTTCCGCCCAACGATGCCCTCCGTATAACCCAGAGGAATTAAAATAAAGCCGGATTTCCTTTTTGTAGATATCCAAGCTGTTTTTAAAAAACCGGGCTAATTGTTCAACCCATAACAAGAAATCCCCGGGCGGTATTTGAAAACCGATTTTTAGCCCTGTTTTGCGAGCCAGGAGTATGACCCCTCCGGCGATCACTGCACCCGATCCAACCGGCCACAGCGCATCCCAAAGTTTGACCGGTGCCGACGGTTGCCAGGTAGCGTCCGCGACTGCTGACACCAGCCAGACAAAACCGGCAACCAGAACCAGCAATAAAACCCAGGGCAGCCACAGACCGCTTGTCAGCCTCGTATGGGCCGGTTTAGCCGGCCACACGACCACCAAAAACCGTGTCATCAAAAGAGTAGTTCCTAAACCGCTCAGTGGTAAAAGGCCAGCCAGCCAAACAGGCCACGGATGCAGCATTGATGCTCCGGCCGATTTTAGCACGGCTTTAGCCAGGGCCCCGCTGGTAAACGGTGCACCGGCCATCGCCAGCCCGAGAAAAAATAAACCGGCAACGATCCAAAGTCGCTGCCCTGAACCGGCCGGGGCAGAATTAACTACTCCAACTCCTAAAAACAGTGCGCCCTTGGCAAGGGCATGATGCAAGGACAAGAATACTACAGCCGTCAAGGCGAGCGGCCACAATGCGGGCGTTGTCAGACCCATACCCACCGCTATGGTCATGAGGCCCATCTGACTGACACTGGAATAGGCCAGCACGGTTTTGGGGTTTTTTTGACTCAACCCCACCACTACAGCGAAAAATGCAGATAGCAGTCCAACAAGCATAAATACCGCTCCCCATTGCGGTGCGGCCGACTGTCCCAGTGGCAGAAATCGCAGCCAGCCGAGGAGACCGGCTTTGATCATGGCGCCGCTCAAAACGGCACTGGCCGGGGTTGGTGCCTCCGGGTGGGCCAGGGGTAACCAGATGTGCAATGGCACCATCCCCGTCTTAATGCCGAAAGCCAAAAAAACAAGAACCACAGCGACATTGTTGGCAGACGCGTAGGATATGTGATCCAGACGCAAAGACCCCGTGGGTTTGGCTATGATTACGATGGCCGAAAACAACAACACTTCACCCAAAACTACCAGACAAATATAGATTCGTCCTGCGCGTCGTGCTTCAGGGCTGCGATTATGAACCACCAAACCATATGCTGCAAAACTCATCAAAGCAAAAAACAAATAAAAGCTGAGCATGTCCAGACTCAGGATAAGACCCAGGTTGCCGCAGGCAGACAGCAGGTAAAAGGCAAAAAAACCGGTGCGGTGATTATCATTGCGTGTGTAGCTGTAGGCATAAACGCCGGCTGCAAGCCAGAGCAGCGCCGTAAAAAAGAGAAATACCCTGCCCATCTCATCCAGACCCAAATGGATTTCAAAAAACAAGCGGGGCAATATCAGTTGGGTGCCATTCGGCAGCAGCCAGGGAATCAGAAGGGCGGGTATAAAAGACCAGGGCGTCAATTTCAAAATGGCAGGCCGCAGTGTACGGATCGGCAGTGCCATGGCAAAAACCAGCGGCAATACCGGCCCCAACAACAACATAAAACCCTTGAGATCAGGTGTATTGAGCATTGCTAAGTTCACGGGCCATACTCCCGGGCAACAATCAAACGGACCCACTCCAGCGGACTGAAGGGTGCATTGGCCAACAATCCGGCGCCCAGGGCCAGTGCAGCGGTGACCAGGGGGGGAATCAGCAGCATCCAATGGGTCTCCAGACGGCCCGGGATATGATCCTTGGGCCAGTGGCTCGGCGGTGCTTCAAACCAGGTTCTGCTGATGATTGGAAGGAAATAGGCGGCATTTAGCAGACTGCTGGCCACCAGCACCGCAATCACCCATTCCTGGCCCGCGGCAAGTCCGCCGACAGCCAGATACCATTTGCTGATAAAACCCGCCATCGGCGGGACACCGATCATACCCAGGGCAGCTAAAGTGAATGCCGCCATGGTCCAGGGCATGCGACGCCCCACACCGCTCATTTGGCTGATGTTATGGATTCCGAGGGTTTCTGCCAGATTGCCTGCACAAAAAAACAGTGTAATTTTCATCAAACCCTGATGGACCAGGTGCACGATACCGCCCATGGTTGCGACCGGTCCGAAAATGGCGCTGCCCAATGCAATGTAGGACACCTGGCTGACGGTTGAGTAAGCCAGCCTCTTTTTCAGCTCATCTTGATAGAGGGCACGGACCGAACCATAGACGATGGTGAATGATGCCATTATTGCCAATGGCAATAGCAGACCCAATTCTGATGCATACTTAATGCCGTATACATCGTAAATGACTCTAACGATACCAAAGGCGCCGGCTTTGACCACCGCTACGGCATGTAACAATGCACTTACCGGTGCCGGGGCAACCATGGCTATGGGCAGCCAGCCATGCAGCGGCACCAGGGCAGCCTTTACGCCCAGGCCTGCTATCAACAGGAAGAAAATGAGAATTAATTCCGGGCGATAAAAACTTCCCAGTATGGCCAACAAACCGCCTTCGGTGAAATCCAACGGACCTGCCAGTGCCCGCAGCCAGGCCACGGCGAATAGCAATACGGCACCACCCGAAAGGGTATAGGCCAGATATATCCGGCCGGCCCGTATGGCTTCGTGGCTGCCGCGATGTGTGACCAGGGGGTATGTCGTCAGCGTGAGAATTTCGTAGGCAATCAAAAAAGTTATTAAATTGCCTGCCAGGGCGATAGCGATCGTGGCGCTGACACACAGGCTAAAATAACCGAAAAAACGACTGCGGGGATAAGGATATTTTTCCAGGTAGCCGATGGCATACAGTGTGGTCAGGAACCAAAGAACAGTGGAAAGCGTGACAAACAATACCGAAAGCGCATCGGCATGCAGCACCAGATCCATACCGGGCAGCAGTGTAATTCGTGTTTCGTAGGTATGTTCGTGAAAAACCCCCCAGATCATCACGGCAATCAGACCAAGTTTAACCGTCGCTCCGCCCATATTCAGGGCGGTTCGCAAACCAGACCACTTCTCCGGTAAAAAGAATATGACCACTCCAGGCACCATAGAGCTCATCACGAGCAGAGCCGGCAGCCAGGCATCAAAATTCATGGCAGCCCTCCTGTGAGCACCGGCCCGCTCACCGGGGCGCCGAGTTGAAGCAAGTTTATGATCCGAGGAGCAATCAGACCCAGTGCCAACGTAATGATCGACAGTGCCAGCGCGGTCCATTCCATACTTGCAGGTACCGGACGACAGGCTGTTATTTCGGGTACATACCTAAAAGCGCGGGAGAATATACGAAACATATAGGCCGCGGCCAACAGGCTGCCGCCCACAATGACAACCGCCCACCACCACTGATCACCGGCCAGGGCAGCATTGAGCAACATCCATTTTGCAATGAATCCGCCGCTGGGCGGCAGGCCCATCAAGCTGACCCCGGCTACGGCCAGAGCGAACATGGATACGGGTAACCGCTGGCCGATGCCATCCAGATTAGTGATCCGGTCATCTTCGATGGCACGTTTTACCGTGCCGGCCGTCAAAAACACGGTGGCTTTGGCGCAGGCATGGCAAAGGGCAAAATAAAGGCCTCCGCTCCAGGCCGTAAAGCCGGTTGCATTGACTTTGGTTAAAGGAAAAATTAAAAACAAATACCCCAGCTGGCCCACCGTTGAATAGGCTACCAGAAGCTTTAATCGCTGAGCTGTCAGCGCCTGCACAGAGCCCCATATTATCGCCGCTGCTCCCAACCCGCCCATAAACTGCGCCACCCCAAATGGAAGTACAGCGGTAAATAACTCAAACCAAAGTCTTAAGATCAGGTAATTGGATGTCTTTACGAACAACGCGGACAGCAGCGCGCTGAC
>CAMYNZ010000222.1 GCA_947259865.1 uncultured Desulfobacterales bacterium
GCCGGATAATTGATGTTTTTTACCCGGTAAGGGAAGATTATCGATAAATTCGACTATAAGCTATCTCAAAAATGCATTTTATCCGCCAGATTACTTTGGCGGACTAGCGTCCAATGGCCCGCCCGCCTCGCCTGAGCGACTCGCGATGGCGGGCAGGCTGCGTTGTCCCGCGGCTTGAAATACTAATTAATCGCGGCAAGATGCCGCTCCCACTGTTCATATTGGATGGAAATTAGTAAACACCATGGTGTTAAAATATTGGTGGGAGTGGCTTCCAGCCACGAGGTGTACGTTCATCCGCCAGAGATCTATGGCGGATCAAACTGCTAAAATACTTTTTAAAGTTATTTCTGGGACATAACCCATCAACCAGGCGGAAAAACGAGGACCTATGTCTCACCAAAGAGAACATAAATATATCCTGGCTATTGACCTTGGGACCTCAGGACCCAAGGTGGCATTGGCAACCGTTGACGGAGAGATCATTGGATGGGAATTCGAGAAGACAGACGTTCTTTTATTGCCCCACGGCGGTGCAGAGCAAAATCCGGATGATTGGTGGCAGGCGGTTAGAACCGCTGCCCGTCGACTGTTGGGAAAACAATTGGTTCCCGGCCAAGAAATTGTTGCTGTCAATTGCACCAGCCAGTGGTCCGGCACCGTCGCTGTTGATCGGAATGGCAATGCCTTGATGAACGCTGTCATTTGGATGGATTCACGCGGCGCCAGGTATATCCATGATATAACCGGCGGACCCATCAATATCCAGGGATACGGAATCGGCAAATTGATTCGCTGGCTGCGGCTGACGGGTGGCGCCCCCGCTCAGGCCGGCAAAGATCCGATTGCCCACATATTGCTAATAAAAAATGAGTTTCCCCAGATTTACCAGAAAACCTACAAATTTCTGGAACCGAAAGATTATCTTAATCTACGCCTAACCGGTAAATTTGCGGCATCCTATGATTCTATTACCCTGCATTGGTGCACCGACAACAGGGACATTTCCAATATTGTATACAACGAACGGTTGCTAAAGTTAGCAGCGCTGGAGCGCCAAAAATTGCCGGATCTGCTGCCGGCAGCAGTCATTCTCGGACCGCTAAAAAAGGAGATCGCCGCCGAACTGGGTCTGGGAGAAAATGTTCAGGTCATTGTCGGAACGCCTGATATTCAATCAGCTGCCGTCGGCTCAGGGGCGGTAAAGGATTATGAGGGCCATCTTTATATCGGCACCTCGTCCTGGCTGACCTGCCATGTTCCTTTCAAAAAAGTGGATCTGACCCACAGTATGGCATCCCTTCCGTCCGGGATTGCCGGAAGATATTTTGTAGCCAACGAGCAGGAAACGGCCGGTGGCTGTTTGAATTTCATGCGGGATAATATTCTGTTTCATGATGATGAGCTGGGGATTCAATCGAAATCGCGGGATGTCTATAAGATTTTTGACAGCATCGCCGCGAAGGTTCCGGCCGGATCTAATAAACTGATATTCACGCCCTGGCTGTTTGGAGAACGTACACCGGTTGATGATCATTCGATTCGCGGGGGGTTTTACAATCTGTCTCTTCAAACCAACCGCGAGCATCTTATAAGAGCGGTTTATGAAGGCGTGGCCTATAATTCCAGATGGCTGCATCATTATGTGGAAAAATTCATCAAACGTAAAATGGAAACGATCACTATGGTCGGGGGCGGGGCCAATTCGGATATATGGTGTCAAATTCACGCAGATGTTCTCAACCGCAACGTGAGACAGGTCAGGGATCCTATCCTGACCAATGTGCGCGGTGCTGTTTTTTTGGCGTCCGTGGCCCTCGGTTATCTGAAGATCGATGATATACCGGCACGGGTACAAATAAGCAACACCTACCGGCCGAATCCCGAGAATCGAGAGATCTATGATGAATTGTTCAGGGAGTTTGTAAAAATCTATAAGCGTGATAAAAAGTTTTATGCCAGGTTGAATAGATCTGCTTAGAAGTGGTTTTATGTGTTGCTAAGAAGAACAAAAGCCACTCGACATGATGAGTTTCTCGCGGCTGGAAGCCGCTGCCGCCTATTCATCGTCGATCTGTGGGAGCGGCTTCCAGCCGCGATCGAAACGCAGTGGGGTGATACATGAAGATAATGGCTTCATTATTAACGGGCCTGGGCAAACTAAGTCCGCGGTTTGTTGCATTTTTTGAAAAACACCTTAAAACCGTGCCTTTTATCAGTAAACGGATTGATAAGGAGTATGCCGGTATCATCCAGGATCTGGATACAAAACTCAAACCATACCGGGAGAGATTTATTACATTTTCAAAGATACCGGATGTCGGCAGAGATAGAGAAGAAATTATTCAGGAAATGGAAGGCATGCGGTCTTCCGAAGAGGCAAAGTGGAAAGACGGTTTTGTTTCCGGGGCGGTCTATCATGGTGACAGCGAACACATCGACTTTCTCAACCAAATATATGCCCTTAACTCCCAGAGCAATCCGCTTCATTCAGACGTTTGGCCCAGTACGTCAAAGTTTGAGGCCGAAGTAATTTCGATGACTGCCGATATGCTGGGGGCCGGATATGTCGGCGACAATTCCGGGGATGATGAGATATGCGGTGTCATTTCATCCGGGGGCACCGAGAGCATTCTTCTGGCCATGAAAGCGTATCGCGATTGGGCCAGACACACAAAAAAAATCTCTAAACCTGAAATGATTGCCCCCGTGACGGCCCATGCTGCCTTTAATAAAGCTGCCCAGTATTTCGATATCAAATTGATCCAGGTGCCGCTGGATTCGCAGTACAAAGCTGATGTGGAGGCCACCCGAAAAGCGATCACCAAAAATACGGCGGTTATCGTTGGTTCGGCGCCTTCATTTCCGCACGGCATCATCGATCCCATTCAAGAGATGTCTGAATTGGCAAGGGAAAAGGGTGTCGGTTTTCACACCGATGCCTGTCTGGGTGGGTTCGTATTGCCATGGGCGCAGAAATTGGGTTATGACGTTCCGCACTTTGACTTTCGATTGCCGGGTGTAACGTCTATCTCAGCAGACACGCACAAATTTGGATATGCCGCCAAGGGCACCTCGGCCATACTGTACCGGAACAAGGAACTGCGCCACTATCAGTATTTTACCGCAACCGACTGGCCTGGCGGACTGTATTTTTCTCCTACATTTGCAGGCAGTCGCCCGGGTGCTTTAAGTGCCTCTTGCTGGGCCGCACTGGTAACCATTGGAGAACAGGGATATCTGCAAGCCACTCGTAAAATACTGGAAACGGCAGCTGCAATTAAAAAAGGTATTCAAGATATCCCTGAATTGAAGATCCTGGGAGATCCGTTGTTTGTAATCGCCATCGCGGCCAGTGATCTGGATATCTACAAAGTAATGGATTATATGGCACAAAGAAAGTGGAGTTTGAACGGTCTTCACCGACCGTGTTGTGTCCATCTCTGTGTGACGCTGCGGCATACCCAGCCGGGAGTGGCCCAAAGATTCCTGGACGATTTAAAAGCAGCCGTCGATTACGTGAAGGCCAATCCGGATATGCAGGGAGAAATGGCGCCGGTATATGGAATGGCGGCCACACTTCCCTTTCGGGGCGTGGTGAGTGACCTGCTAAAGGCTTATATGGATGTCCTGTACAAAGTATAAAAGGGAGGAAAAGATGTCAAAGGTGGTCATTGAAAGTCGTGAAAATGTGGCAATTGTGCGGTTAAACAACGGTGTAACCAATGCCATCAACACCGAGTTGGTTGACGATCTTTCCCGGGCAATTCATCAGGTTAAAATCGAATATAAGGGCATGGTGCTGGCGGGCGGTACAAAATTCTTTTGTATTGGACTGGATTTGCCGGTACTGCTAAAACTGGACCGAGCCGGGATGGGCAAATTCTGGGATAAATTCGACCAGGTGATTGCCGACCTTTATACCTTGCCAATTCCAACGGTATGTGCTGTTGCCGGTCATGCCGTGGCCGGCGGAGCGATACTGGCGTTAACCTGTGATTATCGCTTTGTGGCTTCCGGCAGAAAATTTATAGGCCTGAATGAGATTAAAATAGGCGTGCCCGTACCCTATTTGCCTGACTTGATGTTGAGGCAAATCGTCGGCGATCGCGCTGCCACAGAGGTTGTATACCGCGGTGAGATGGTAGAGCCGCAGGCCGCCCTGGAAATCGGGATGGTTGATGACGTTTTGTCGGCAGATGACCTGGAAGCGCAGGCGGTCGAAAAGATTGCTGAACTGGCTGCTCTTTCACAGCCGGCCTTTGGTTTCATCAAGGAAAATCGCGTCCGGGATAATCATCATAAGTTTGTGATAGAACGTGAATCAAATAAGGAACAATTCCTGGATTGCTGGTTCCAGGAATCGGTTAGAGAGCTTCTCAGGGAAGCAGCCCAAAAATTTTAAGGTACAAGGGACAAAAACCTGTTTGTTTTTGACGTGTCCGCATGGGGGAACGTAAAAATGAAATTCATATTCGTCGTTTCAACACTTCTATTTTTTTTTGTGGGGCTGGCCCATGCCGGGGAAGCTGACGTGACCAGGGTGAAGATCAGCCCCACCGGTGACAATACCTATCGATTTGATGTCACGGTACATCACAAAGATGAAGGCTGGAAGCACTATGCTGATAAGTGGGATGTCTTGGCAGCGGACGGCACCGTTTTGGGAACCCGCATACTCTATCATCCCCATGTCGACGAACAACCCTTCACGCGCAGCTTAACCGGTGTGAAGATACTTCCCGGCATTGATCAGGTGACGGTTCGGGCCCACGATTCGGTGCATAAATACGGCGGCCGTGTCGTCACGGTCAGGGTGCCTCGATAAACATACATTAACGGTGATGTTAAATCCAACTGTAAGGAGGCTGCGGCGTGAACCAGCGAATCAATATTTCTTCCGGCACCCGGTGGGAAAATACTGTAGGCTACTCACGGGCCGTAAGAATGGGAAATGTGGTTGAGGTGACGTCGCTCATTAAACCGGAGCTATTGGTGGAAGTAGAGGCCACAGCCATAATCAACCCCCCGACAAAATGATTACCGGAAAATCACCCACGATGATCTCAATATTGATTTTAAGTGCGTTTTGGTTGTTGTTCCATGGATAACAGTTTCTTTTTTCGCTCGGGTCCCCAGCGATATCCACCAATACCCCCTGATTTTGGAACAACCCGATGGCAAGGGACAACAACCGCAACGGGATTGGTAGCGCAGGCTCGGGCAACCGCCCGGGTCGCTCTGGGTTGACCAATGGCTGCCGCGATATCGCTGTAATGTAAGGTTTTTCCCTCCGGTATAGTGCGAAGAAAGTCCCAAACTTTTCTTTGAAATGCTGTGGCCTTCACATCGTACGGCAATTTGGGCCAGGGGGTATGGCCTGATAGGTAATCTATAAGCTTTTGCCGCCATTTCGATAACTCTGAACCCGCCCTGTGGATAACGGCATTTTTAAATTCATTTTTGAATTCATCCACCAACATTTTGCGGGAGCTACCGATCCGAACCGAACAAATCCCTTTTTTTGTGGTTGCCAATAAGAGCAGACCGAGGGAACAATTGACCACGGAATAATAAATTGTCTGTCCTTTGCCTTTTTCTTTATAGGCTTTAGGGGTCATACCCAGATAACGCGGAGATTGTTCGTAGATACGACTGCTTGATCCATAACCGGCATCATAGGTGGCATAGGCGATGTCATCACCGCTTTGTAAGGCTTTTTTAAAACGAAATTGTCGATGGGCATCGGCGTAATTTCTGGGAGATATTCCCAATATCTGTTTGAAAACGCGCTGCAGATGGAACGGGCTGGAGTGAACCTGTTGGGATAGCTCTTTCAAGGTTGGGATATAATCGCAAGATTCAACATAGCGGCAGGTTGCAATTACTTTAGACAGCAAATTGTCCACTTTCGGTTCCTCGGCTCTGTCCGGACGGCAGCGCTTGCAGGGTCTGAAACCGGTTTTCTCCGCGCCTTGCCGGGAGAAGAAAAATCGTGTATTTTCCCGCAGGGGCTTTTTACTGGAGCAGTGCAGGCGGCAATAAATACCGGTAGATATAACCCCATAGTAACACAGGCCGTCATACCGGTTGTCACGGTTTAGGGCAGCTTCCCACAAGGTCTCCTCGGATAAATTCATCGCTTTCCTTTCTGAATGTTTAGCTGATAGCCGGTTTGGGGTCCAAAATTCAACCGTTTCTGCATCCAGTTCAGGGCCCGGCCGTCAATTAAGATCAGCCCCAGAAAAATGGATCCCATCCCTGAATATTCCAGGATGCGGATAACCTCACCCAGGATACCCACACCAAA
>CAMYNZ010000223.1 GCA_947259865.1 uncultured Desulfobacterales bacterium
ACTTTTTTCGACATCGTCCAGCTTTATGCGCAGCGTGTCGGAAAGATTCTCGGACTGTTCGGCCTGCTCGCGATATCGCTTCGCATCCAGCTCGTACTGCTGGCGACTATTCTCTGTACGGTTGCCCAAGGAATATTGGTGGATCGATTGGCAGAGCGGGCCCGTTTTCCAAGGACTATCTTCCGGTCGCTGCGGCTTTTTGGAATACCCAGGAACCCGATAGATGCCGCAACGCATGGTCTCAATTGTCGGTATGCTGTTTGGCGGCGCTGAGTTGATATTTATCGTCTTGGTCCTGGGTTCGTGCCTGCAGATTTTTTCATTGTGCGGTTACCGATAGAAGTAGTTTGAAAACCCCATCCAAACCCAACAGTCCGCCAGAGATCATGGGCGGATTAATCCACCACCGTACTTCGGCGGATTAATCCACCACCGTACTTCGGCGGATTAATCCGCTACCGTACTTCAGCGGATAACGTTCATTTTAGGCGCTCGCCCTTTTCACCTCTTGATATTCCAGGTCTTTATATGGTATAATCTACTAAAATAATTATAGATGCTCAAAAACACCATTGCTTTTCTTATGATTCTCGATTCTTCAATTACCAGAATACTGACGGTGCCGAAAATGAATCCCATCCCAAAAGGGGTAAAGCCCGCCATTGTTTTAATTGTGCTGGTGATCTGGTCGCTCGTAACCACACTCAATCGTTCGATCTCCGTTCCGATCTATTTTTTAGGAAGTACTATCTGGCTGGCTGCAGGTTATGCCTGGTATAAGCTGGGTCACTAAATACAGAATGGTCTACAATTTGGTAGCGGCCGGGTTCATCAAAAAAAGTCATTTCCAGATGGAAACTGATTAAGATCAGGCCCTATGCCTTTGAGTCGAAACGGGTTCAAAACCCCAGGTTAGGTTCAAGGGCAAGGCGCAAACCGAGGAAAAAGCGCAGCATACACGGTAGTATGTGAGCATTTTGAAGAGGTTTGCAACGCAGCTATTGGACCTTAAATGGGGTTTTGAAACCATTTCTAGTGGGGGCTCCACACCTCTTCCTCAAAAAAATCATCCTTAAGTCCCACGTTTATTTTGTAATCTGAATAACGAAGATAAACAACGCCGGTTATTCCCTCCCCTTTTTTTAATTTATTCTTGTCTATTTCTATAGGCCTTCCGATGAATTTTAAAGGTATTTTGAAATGTCGCACCTCAAATGTAACCTTCATTTCCGAGGGCAGGATATCGCTTCGGGCGCCATAGCTAAAATCAATGGTGTAGCTTCCGTCTGAGCGGGTATTGTTTTCGACTTTTGAAATAACAAACAATTCGGTATCCAGCCAGATGGTCGAAAGAACGATATCCGCACGCTTTTTTAAGGGTATGACTTTGATAATGTAATGCTTTCTCTGATCAATATACTCGTATCCGGTAATAATAGCCGTAAAATCCCTTTTTAGAATGTTGCGCAGGGAGAAATTGAGACCTTTCTGGGGAAGCATAATAAATTCATCCGATTCGAACTTTATCTTCTGGGGGTGCTTGTAATACATGACCGCATGTTTTACGGGCATATTGATAAAATCCACATCGAGTTCTATCTCAATATTTACTTGATAATCATTAATTCTTTCATGTTTTGCCAGCGCGGTTTTCAATATCTGGTTGGCGTCTCCCTGCTGGGCCTGGGCCTGGCTAAAGCTGATAACCACAAACATAGTAATCGACATGAAGAGCAGGCGTTTCATTGCATTTATGATGCTTTCAACCGTTGTGTTCAAAATCAGGACAATATATCCTTTCGCTTAAAACTAAACACGGTCACGGAGTAGAAGAACAGAATATGAAAAAGCAAAATGACCACGGCTATGAGGATCTCTTTATAGTTAATATCAAAATAAAAGAAAAGCTGCCAGGTATCAAGATATGTGGTCAAAAGGAAGGGTTTTATGGCCCGGAACACTGCCAAATCCAGGGTGGATATCATCGTAAAGATAATCAGGATCGCCATTGTGGTGATGATGGGACCAAGAGAATTGCTGGACAAGCTTGAAAAAAGCAATGACAGTGCCGCTATGGTTGTCATGCTCAAAAAACCGAGCGCATAGGCAGCGGCGAATCGCCACAGAATATCATTTTCCTCAAAAATATTTATGCCCCCCAGAAAAACCATCAGATCGCCTTTGCCGAAGATCAAAAGGCCCAATCCGATACTCAGCATAGCCAGAAAGATGACTATCACCAGGGTGTAGACCAGGGCGGCAATATATTTGGCTGTC
The DNA here is from genome assembly GCA_947259865.1 of uncultured Desulfobacterales bacterium. The sequence goes on from CAMYNZ010000223.1 coordinate 2,278, forward strand.
ACCAGACTGAAGCGACTCACCGGCCTGGTCAGCAGAACGCGGAAAGTACCTGCATTGGCTTCGCCGGCCAGGAGGTCGCCTGTAACGATCACAATCAGCAGGGGGACATGCACCCATAGAAAGTTTAAAACAAGGTAGGAGACCATATATCCATTTACAAGGTTTCCCTGGAGCAAAAAGGATTGCTTCAGATTCCGGGTCACATAATCGAGCATCTCCTGGCCCTCGTATAGCGCGGCCAGCTTCACAATCATCACAATGATAAAGACAGCGATGAAGGCGATATAACTTCGCCGGCGGGCAAATATTTTATACAGCTCTATACGCGTGAGTCTTAACATATCATGTCAGATTCAAAAAATAATCTTCGAGTCGTTGTTGCTGCTCTATGGCGTTGACCATAATTCCTTTTTCATTCAGGTACCTGTTGATGAGAGGCACAAGTTCCCGTTTGCAAAAAACGTTTAACGCAGGGCCTTCGAGTTCGGCGGCGCTTATATCAAAATTACTCTCCTTTATGTATCGAATGGCCCTTTGGGGCGCGTCCACCTGGAATCTCGTGTGGAAATGATGTTCCAGCAATAGCTCCTCGACGGAGCCCTCAACAACCTTGCGGCCATTGTTTATAATGATCATTCTGGTGGATAATTGCTCAATTTCATTCAGTTGATGGGATGAGAGCAAGATCGTTTTGTGCAATTCTGCATTGAGATATCTGATCAGTTCCCGAACATCTTTGACCCCGGCCGGATCAAGACCGATACCGGGTTCATCCAGTATCAGCAACTCCGGGTCGTGTATCAAGGCCTGGGCAATGCCCAACCGTTGTTTCATGCCCTTGGAATAGGTTTTGACTCTGCTCAGGGCTCTTTTTTCCAGGCCTACCAAATCCAGAACTTCCGAAATTCGCTCCGGGGAAACCGGTTCGCCTGTGTAAAACGACAGCAGCTCCAGATTTTTGTAGGCGCTCAGGTATTCATAGAAGTCGGGCTCTTCGACCAGGGCACCAATCCGACCCAATATTTTTTTGTAGTGTTGTTTGAGAGGTAACCCGAAAATTTCAATTTTTCCTTCGTCAGCCCTTATCAGAGAGAGCAGCATGCGGATGGTGGTGCTTTTGCCGGATCCATTTGGTCCCAGAAAACCGTATACATCTCCGCCAAACACCTCCAGACTCAAATGATCCACAGCCTGTATATCTTTCAGCCGTTTGCTGATCCTTTGGACTCTTATAATGGGCGCTTTGTCATTCGTCATTGCCGGGCTTTCTGAGTATGACCGTCATTATGACGGATATTCATCCGATAATTTGCTTTTGTAAATAAAGTTTTCCGACACCGGATTGATATTTATATCAGTCTGTGCGGTCGTCGGCAAGAGGCTTCTACCCTGCAAGTGATTTCAAAAACTCATTTTATCCGCCTCTGGTGGGCTGGGGCCCAACAGATGTGTCGACCTGCAAATTTAGATGCTAATTAAACCAGGGGTCGGGGAGTTTTTTGACGAGGTGGCTGCATGAATCATCAGCGACTGCATCGTGCAAACTCATGCATAAGGGGTCGTAGCCAAAGAACAGCGATTAGACATTATAAAAATAGGTTAGGGGTAAACGATTTCGCTGCTGATAATTCATTCCGCTATTATCAAAGGTTGGCAGGAAAAATTCCCCGACCCCTGAATTAATCGCCGCAAGATGCTTCTCCCACTCTCCCAATTGAATGGGTTTTATTTAAACATAAGCGAGTTTGAAAATTGGTGGGAGTGGCTTTGACCCGGCTGCTTTCGACAAGCTCCGGCCCCGAGCGTGCCGGGGGAAGCTCGTCGCAGGTCAGCCACGAGGTGTATGGTCATAAAGATTTGGCATTTTGATTGGATGCCAAGTGTGAAATAAATTACATATAAATGGGAAGTATATTTCCCAATTAAAAAACCGGTATTTTTTTTATATAACCGAATCCCCGGCAATTCAGCTTCAACAGCGTTTTTTCTTCACGGGCTGCTTTTTTTGCACAATATTTGCATCCTACTGCTTTTACTACATAGGCCTATGTTGGAGGGGAGGAAATCGGCTATGAAGAAAGTCATTATTTTTATTGGGTTAATATCTATTTTTTTAATTTCTACAAGTATTCCAGCGTTTGCCAAAAAGCCAGTAAATTTTGGGTGCCGCAGTATATTTAGCGGCAAGGTTCGCATCGTTAGCAGTCTCCGGCGATGCAGGTTTTTTGAGTTCCCGGTTGTCATACCCATATTAAAACCACCGGGATTGGCCGTACCGGCCGGCTCACAGGGCCCCCAGGGAGAACCGGGTCCTGCCGGTCCACAGGGCCCCCAGGGAAAGATTGGGCCTGCCGGTCTGTCAGGACCTGAGGGACCTCAGGGTCCGCCGGGCGTGCAAGGTCCGTCCGGACCACCGGGGATATCACCGAACCAATTGTGTCCCGTTGGTACATTCCTCGTGGGAATTGATGCTGAGGGCGGCCTTGTCTGTGATCCGATCAATTTTCCACCGCTTGCCAAGGCCCAGGTGAGTCCAACCGCAGGGATTGCTCCATTGCAAGTGAGTTTTGCCGCCGGCGAGTCTTTTGACCTCGATGGTGATCTGCCACTGTCTTTTGAATGGGATTTTGGAGACGGCAGTACCAGCCAGGAAGAATCTCCGGTGCATACATACACAACTGCCGGTATATTTACAGCGACAATCACTGTGACCGATTCCAGAGGCGCAACATCTGCCCCATTTACATTAGAAGTCGAGATGCAGGAGGACCTCGGGCCTCTCACACCAAGTACCCAGGGTGATTTGGTGATTACCGAAATCATGACAACCCCGGCATCCCTGGCTGAAATCGTCGGTGAATATTTTGAAGTTTTCAACCCCACCGCGACTCCATTTACGCTACGCGGATGTAGTATTTCAAACAGCAACGGAGTTTCTCATGATATTACCACCGATGTCATCATCGATCCCGGTGTTTATGCTGTTTTAGCCACCACCGCTGATGCAGCCCCCCCAGCCGGGCCTGACTATGTCTACGGCACTGAATTCCGCCTTACTGAGCCTGCAGACACAATAGAGCTGACCTGCAACGATGATGATATCGACACGGTGGTCTATGACAATTCGTTTCCCGTTGCGCGTGGAACCAGCATGAACCTGCACCCCGGTGCTTCGGATGCCGTCGGCAATGATTTTAGTAACCACTGGTGCAGTACGCCACTGTTTGCCGACACATTAGGGGGCGGCGATGTGGGTACTCCCGGTGACGCCAATGGCGACTGCTTCTAAAACCAATGATGCCCCGGAAAATTTGCCTGTCCGGCGTGATCGGCCGGCCGGCATGGAACGGAGATATACTTGATGATAACTTGAGGATTCAACATGATTTCGTTATGGCAATTACTATCATTAGAAGACATGGGCGGCAGACGCCGGTTTATCGATAGAAGAGGGTATACATCTGAAGGCTATTTATCTGAAAGACGGAACAACTCTGATCGTCGCAGCAGATTCGATCGCCGATGCAGCCTGGGATGTACAATAAGAAGAACTTTTGAACGTAGAGGATTATTTAAAACCCTTTCCTAATAGTTGTATTTTTTCTTATGAGCAGGGCCGTTTGGCCCTGTTTTTTTTGTCCATCGGTTATATTGGCGATAGCAGTGATAGCCGCCATATATCATATCAGAATTTACCGATAATGGTTTGATATCCCCAACTCTATCGCATTAGGAGTCATCCGGCCTTCTCACCCCGTACCTTTAAATCGTTCCATATACGTTTACGCCCTAAAATATTATAATCCGGCTCCCGGAATGTGGAATGAATTATGTTTTTCTAATGTTTTTAAAAAAAATGTCGATGATTGAAATAGACTAAATATCATCGAGGAGCTAGCCTATGAGTGCTTCACTTCCGGCCGTACTTGAGCGACGAATATCAGCTCGGAATAAATATGTGGCCGCCATCCAATACGAAATCGGTGGCAATGGAATATTTTTCCCCGCCAAAATGTTAAACTACAGCAAAGAGGGTATGTATTTTGAAACCGCTGTCATTCACCGGCCCGGAGACGAGATCTATATCGATTTTGACGGGTCGCCGTATGCTGAAAATTTAGAAGGGCATCCGGCTGAGGTCGTGTGGTGTGAAAAAATTGCCGGCAAAGGCACGCTTAATCCCTATGGCGTCGGTGTTAAATATACTGAAACAATTCAATAGAGGTTGTGATAAGAAAGCCCCGTTCTTTTCTGTGCCTGTTTTTACCATATCCTTTGACAAATTTGGTCTTCTCCTATAAAATTTATATTTACCCCAACTATCTTGGGATCTGAGCTCCGATTCAATTAGAATATATTTATCGATACCTGTAACAACGATAGAGGAACCGTGAAGTATTGGAGACCACCCCTAGATCAAAACCGCAGCCCGGTGCCCCATGGTATCATCCAAATCATAGAGGAACGATGCAAAGGATGCGGGTTCTGCGTTGAATTCTGTCCCCGGAGTGTGCTGGTCATGTCAAAGCACACCAATGCCAGAGGGTACCACCCACCCGAAATCATCGAAAGCACAATCTGTGCCGACTGCGGACTCTGTGCACTTCTGTGCCCGGATTTTGCGATATATGTTGAAAGCAGTGAAAGCTCTCCGAAGGAGAATAACAAATAGAATAGCAGACACACTCCGGAATCATGAATGAACAAAAAGGCCTTTTGATCGGCGATCATTTTTTATTGGGAGACCATGCAGCGGCTGAAGGGGCGATTATGGCCGGTTGTCGATTTTTTGCAGGCTACCCGATTACCCCGGCCACCGAAATTGCTGAACGAATGTCGATTCGATTGCCGCAGGTGGATGGCGTCTATATCCAGATGGAGGATGAATTGGCTTCCATGAATGCCGTTCTGGGGGCTTCGTGGTCCGGTGTCAAATCCATGACCGCAACCAGCGGACCCGGGTTTTCGCTGATGATGGAAAATCTGGGCCTCGGCATTATGACCGAAACGCCCTGTGTACTTGTCAACGTGCAACGGGGCGGACCTTCCACCGGTTTGCCTACCCTGGTGGGTCAGCAGGATATGATGCAGGCTCGCTGGGGATCTCACGGAGATTACGAAATCATTGCCCTCTCACCCAGTTCACCCCAGGAATTATTTGACCTCACCATCCGGGCTTTTAATCTGGCCGAAAAGTTCCGTACCCCGGTACTGGTAATGACTGACGCTGAGGTGGCACATATGACGGAAAAGGTGGTCATTCCACCCATCCAGGAGATTGAAATCATCAATCGCCCGATAATAAAAAAAGGGGACCTGCCACCGGATAAATACCGTATCTATCAGGATGTCTGCCCGGGAGACGGAAGGGACCCGGTATCACCCATGGCCACTGCAGGAGAGGGCTACCGCTTTCATATTACCGGTCTGACCCACGATGAGCACGGCTATCCGGTTATGAATGCCGAGGCTAACGAATGGAACGTCAACCGCCTGATGGACAAAATTCGCAACCGGAGCGATGATATCTTCCAGCTGGAGGAAAAATATTTAGATGACGCCGAGGTGGTTGTGATATCTTACGGCATATCCGCCCGAACTTCTTTGTGGCCGATTGAACAGGCGCGCGATGATGGTATCCGGGTGGGTTTATTGCGGCTGATCAGCATCTGGCCATTTCCTGAAAAACAGATCTTTGAGCTCGCAAAGCGGGTTCGGGCTTTCATTGTGCCGGAGATCAACATGGGTCAGATTATCCGCGAGGTAGAGCGGTGTGCAGCCGGTCAGACACTGGTGCTGGGTGTCAATCGACCCGGTGGTGATATTCTGGATCCGGAAAAGGTGCTGGAAACCATCAAACGAGCCGCCGGGTGCCGGGAAACATCCCGATCACACCCTCAAAACAAGACGGAGGATACTTAGACCAAATGCCCCGGGAAAAAACCACCCCTGGTGAACGATTAGAATTTTCCGGCTATGAATCCATGGAGCAAAGTGACTGGGTAACCGGTCTGCACCCCATGGACGGGCTGCTGAGAGGGGAACGATTGCCCCACATCTGGTGCCAGGGCTGTGGTTTAGGCACGGCGCTGACCACCTTTATCAGCTCCCTGCAGTGGCTGGAAAAAAATCAGGGCTGGAATCTGGACAAAGTGACGGTTGTGTCCGGTATCGGTTGCACCGGACGGATTGCCGGTTACCTCCGCCTGGATTCTTTCCATACCACTCACGGACGAGCCATCCCTTTTGCCACCGGGCTAAAGCTTGCCAAACCGGAACTTAAAGTGATTGTCTTTTCCGGAGACGGAGACATAGCCGGTATTGGCGGTAATCATTTCATTCATGCCGCCCGGCGCAATCTGGACATTACCGTTATTTGTGTGAACAATTTTAATTATGGGATGACAGGTGGCCAGGTCGGGCCGACAACACCCCATGGTGCCCGGGCGGTTACGACGCAATACGGTAATTTTGAATATCCCTTTAATTTGCCATACCTGGCGGCCGCCGGTGGTGCATCCTTCATGGCCCGCTGGACCGTTCTGCATGCCAGACGGCTTGCATGGACTTTGCGCCAGGCGATGGCCCACCGCGGATTCAGCTTTGTCGAGATCATTGCCCCCTGCTCAACCTCTTATGCCAGATGGAATCCGGATGGCCAGGGCTTAGATCCTCAAAAGCTGCGACGGCGCGGTTTGGAAGTTATGAAACACTACCAGCAGGTCGGAAAAATCGCCCACCATACCCATCCCAAAGACGCCACCATAAAAGTTGACAGCAATGGCGTGATAACCGAAATAATTGAGGGTACATTTATCGATGACCCCAAACCCGACTTTCAATTAGCCATTGAACAGATGGCCGATTCGGCTGAACAACGGTGGGCTGCAGCCAAAAAAGCACTGGACGAGAGACCCCAAATACCCCGCCGGGCTGACCGGGTCCCCCGCACAGAAGTCCAGCTCGGCGGTTTTGGCGGTCAGGGAATCATGAGCGCCGGCAACATTATCGGCCAGGCAGCCACAATTTATGATAATCTGCAGGCCAGCCTAACCCAAAGCTATGGTCCGGAAGCCAGGGGTGGTGCGGCCGGATCGCAGGTTGTTATAGCCAGCGACCCGATCCATCATCCCCACCTTATCGAACCCACCAGCATGATCATCATGTCCCAGGAGGCCTATACAACGTATGTCATCAAGCTGTCTGTCGGCGGCACGCTGCTCATCGATGACGGGCTTGTCAAACTTTCTGATGATCATCGCCAGGATATTACCACCGCCGGTATCCCGGCCAGCCAGATTGCTGAGACCTTAGGCAACCTCCGGGTCGCAAATACGGTGATGCTCGGATTTTGGACCGCCATCATCGGCGCTGTCAGCAAACCGGCCATGTGCCAATCCCTGTCCGATTCGGTACCGCCCAAAACCATTGATGTAAATCTGAAAGCGTTTGAGGTCGGCTACGAGAAAGGTCTATTGGTTACAGGTAATTGAAGGGTGGGGGAGTTTTTAACGAGGTAGCTGCATGAATCATCAGCGACTGCATCGTGCAAACTCATGCATAAGGGGTCGTAGCCAAAGAACAGTGATTAGACATTATAACAATAGGTTAGGGGTAAAATCAACATCGTGCATAGAAGATAGGTTTGGGTTACCGCCTGTTCTTTGGCAACGCTCCCTAATGCCTTCAGACAGTGCACGATTTCGCTGCTGATAATTCATTCCGCTATTATCACAGGTTGGCAG
>CAMYNZ010000224.1 GCA_947259865.1 uncultured Desulfobacterales bacterium
CCCTCGGTGGCGGCTTTGCTTTTTCCCAACGCCTGCAGCGCGGCCTTGGATTTTCCCAGCTCCCCCAGCAGTTTTTGCTGATCGGCCAGCAGTTTGTCTTTATCGCCCTCGGCGGCGGCTTTGCTTTTCCCTAATTCCTGCAAGGCGGCCTTGCTTTTTCCCAGTTCACCCCGCAATTTTTGCTGGTTGGCCAGCAGTTTGTCTTTTTGACCTTCGGCCGCATTTTTTTGCTTGGCCAGTCTCAGCAGCCGGCTTTTGCTTTTACCCAGTTCTTCCTTAAGGGCCTGTTGGGCGGAAATTAATTTGCCTCTCTCACCTGCGGAAGCGGCCCTGCCTTGCTCAAGCTCCTGGGACCGTTCCTGGCTTTTACGGAGCTCACCCTGCAAGCGTCTCTGTTCGGCCAAAAGTTTTTCCTTATCCGCAGCAGCGGTTCGCTGATCCTTTTTCAGTGCCAGTAAATGGCCTCTGCTTTTACCCAGCTCCGCTTTGAGCTTTTGTTGAGCAGTTAGAAATTTATCCCTCTGATTAGCGGTAGCCTGTTTGCTTTTTTCAAGCGCCTGCAACTTTGCGCTAGTTTTACCCAGCTCACCCTGCAGCCGGCTCTGAGCCACATAAAGTTTTTGTTTTTCACCAGAGGCCAGCTTATACCTCTTTTCCAAGGCTTCCAGTTTGGTCCTGCTGCGACCCAATTTTTTCACAAGTCTTTTTTGAGCACTTGCCAACTTCTTTTTTTCGGCGACGGCCTCTTTTTTGCCTCTCTCCAGGCTGGCCAATTTTGTCTTGCTTTGACCAAGTTCTTCCTGGAGTTCTTGCTGATCGGCCAATAGCTCACTTTTTTCCGAAGTAAGGGCTTCTTTATCCTGTTCCAAATCCTGCAAATATGCCTGTCTTTGGTCCAATTCCTTCTGAAGCGCATTTTGTTCGGCTATGAGTTTTTCTTTCTCAGAGGCGACAGCCTCCTTATCCTTTGTGAGAGCCAGAATCCTTTCCTTGGTCTGATCCAGTTCTACCTGTAGCATTTTCTGCTCAGCTAAAAATGTTTCCCGGTCAGCGGCAAAGGCCTTGTTGCCCGCTTCCAGAGTCTGTATCTGTTCCCTGGTTTCAACCAGTTCTCCCTTTAAATTCCGCTGGTTTGCCACAAGTGTTTCTTTTTCAGCTTCTATGGCGATCTTATCTTTTTCCAGTTGCTGCAGTTTTTGTTCGCGCTGGGCGAGCAACTCTTTGAAATCCTCAAGTGCATCGGTATGCTTTTCCTCCTGATCGGCCAGCGAGGTCTCAAATTCAGTCTGCTGCTCCTGTGAGGCGGCTTCTTGTTTTCTGAGTGCAACCACCAAATTTTTATTTTTTTTCTTAACGTGTTCAACAACCGTCTGGTAATTACTGATAAGTTCTTGCTCGTATTCCTGTAACGCCTGGGCTTGCTGGTAAAATTTTTCAGCCTCTTGTCTGGTTTGCTTTTCCAGCATCGCCAGTTTCTTTAGAACTTTCTCGTAATCGACCTCCTGCTGCCCATCTTCATTAACTTGGGCCTGGGCATCGGGAGGAAGTTCGTATGCTTCGAGTTTAGCCTCCAGTTTTTGGGCTTCCAACCGTGAAGAAATGGCTTGCAGGCTCAATTGAAGGCTCGATAGCACATAGAGAAACAGAAAGACAAACGCCAGAGCGGCAAATAGGTCACTGTAGGCACTCATGGATGTTTGCGGAGATTCGACTTCCCTTCTTATTTCATCGTAATCCAGACTCATATCGTATCACCATTATTTACGGGTATTGTTTCGAAGATGAAGAACATGCTGACCTTGGGTCAACCGGTAAAGTTAATATTCGGCCACTTCCCATAATCCTGATATTAAGGGCTTTCCGGCTAAACTAATTTACCAGCTCTAATCGAGGTTACTTAACAAGCAGAATATGATGAATCAGGGTGTTATCCCTGAAAAAAATGGCCGCAACTGCTGATATCGTTTAAAATATCATATAACCCTAAAACCTAATTGTCAAAATATGTCATATTTTATAGATATCAACACTTTGCCGTTTATTTATTTTTTGATTATTGAGGTATCCGTAACTGCAAAAACCATGCAAACTCAAAAATATAAAGGATTTCTATTATTTTCAGATGGATACACCCTGTATGGGTCGATATGCTCAACTATAGAATATATGAAATCCTTTTCACAAAACATAGGAAATTGTTTTCACACTATGAAAATAATTACCTAGTCGGTGGCAATTGGATATATACTGCTTTTTATAGTTTTTTTAGGGGTTTTCGTATTGTATCCGGAGATTTGCCATCGGTTCTGGCTGTTAACCGACAGCAAATCGAGGGGGAAGGGTCCCATTATCAAGACCAACCGGGCGTTGGGCACCCGACTCCGAACGCAAATATCCGAGCCCTGATGAGCCCCTTTTTTCCCGTTAGCGGGCTTAGCATTGGACCGGGTGAGAATTCTTGACACCCTGTGCGATGTTCTTTGTGGGCCGCAGTGAGTAGAAAGCTTGCAACCGTTGCCCAAGCTTATAAAACTTACGCCCTACAAGTGGCTATGCGGTGGTTTAGGAATTAAACCAAATTGCGTTTAGGATTCAGCCTCTGTTTTAACAAATAGGTCGGTGCTGATATAGCGTTCGCCGGTGCTGGGCAAAACGACCACGATACATTTTCCGGCGGACTCGGATCGTTTGGCGACTTCGAAGGCGGCCCAGGCCGCCGCACCGGACGATATACCACCGAGGATGCCTTCCAGTTTGGCCAATTGCCGGGCGGTTTCAAAAGAGTCCTCATTGCTTACGGTGACAATATCATCAATGATGGATTGATCCAGCACATCCGGTACAAATCCGGCGCCGATTCCTTGAATCTTGTGAGGGCCTTTTTGACCGCCGGATAAAACCGGAGAATGGGTCGGTTCAACCGCGATAACCCTGAATGACGGTTTGCGGGTTTTAATAACCTGCCCTACGCCTGTGATGGTGCCGCCGGTACCGACACCGGCTATGAGGATGTCGACCTGACCTTCCGTATCGCGCCATATTTCTTCAGCTGTGGTTTCGCGATGGATTCTGGGATTGGCCGGATTTTTGAACTGATCCGGCATGAAAGACCCTTTTTCAGATTCCATAATCTCATGGGCTTTTTCAATTGCTCCTTTCATACCCTCTGGCCCCGGTGTGAGTACGAGTTCTGCACCCAGGTGTGTCAAAAGTTTTCTTCTTTCCATACTCATGGTGTCAGGCATCGTGAGGCAGAGCCGATAGCCTTTGGCGGCGCAGATAAAGGCCAGTGCAATACCGGTATTGCCGCTGGTCGGCTCCACGATGAGTGTTTTGGGATCGATTAAACCATCTTTTTCTGCTGCCGCAATCATGGATTCCGCAATGCGGTCTTTGACGCTTCCCAAAGGATTGAAAAATTCCAGCTTGGCAAATATTTGGGCATCCATGCCTTCATTTATTCGGTTGAGTCGCACGAGCGGGGTTGAACCGATCGTACTGCCGATGGTGGAAAAATATTTCATGATTAACTCCTTCTAAGAGGTTCAGGGTTCAAGGTTCAACGTTTAAGGTCAAGGTTCAAGGTTCAGGGTTCAGGGTTCAAGGTTCAGAGTTCAACGTTTAAGGTTCAAAGTTCAAAGTTCGATGTTCAAAGTTAACGCTTCAACGTTAATTTCCTTTTCGAACCCCGAACCCTAAACCCTGAACCTTTAACCTCTATTTTATCTATATTTCAAATGTTGCGGCTCCACCATGATCTTGGAGTCCGGCGGGACGGATTGGGTAATCCAGACGTTACCCCCAATCACGGAGCGTGCGCCGATGACCGTATCACCGCCCAATATCGTAGCCCCGGCATAAATGATGACATCATCCGCTATGGTGGGATGACGTTTTTTTCCCCTGAGCAGATGGCAGGCATCTGTTGGAACTGAAAGAGCCCCCAGGGTTACTCCCTGGTATATGCGAACGCTTTTACCAATCTCGGTGGTTTCACCGATTACAACACCGGTGCCGTGATCGATAACAAAGCTTTCAGCGATCTCAGCTCCCGGATGAATATCGATACCGGTTTCATTGTGGGCATACTCTGTCATGATGCGCGGCAGAAGTGGTACTTCCAACTCAAAGAATTTATGGGCTATGCGGTAGACCGTAATCGCAAAAATACCCGGATAGCTAAATATAATCTCATCATAGCTTTTTGCAGCCGGATCGCCATCATAGGTTGCCTGTATATCTGTTGCCAGGGTTTTTTGGATGAAGGGAATTGAATCAAGAAATGCCAGGGCAACTTCATTGCCACGATCTACACACTCGCTGCAGGGCTGATCATAACGGAAACAATCATGCCGAATGCTCAGGGTAACCTGCCGGGAGATCAGATCAAATAAATCGGAAACAGACTGACCCAGGTAGTACTTCAGATTGACCGGATCAAGTTTAACCTGGCTGAAATAACCCGGGAACAATATTTCTTTGAGTTTGTCGATTATCCTTATAACAGACGCCTTTGACGGGATGGGTTCGTAATCGATATGGGTGAAACATTCGGTTTTATAGCAATTCTTGATGATTTTTTCTGCGATGGCCGGAAGCTTCTCCTTTAACCGAGAAGTGGACTCAGCGTCTATTTTGCAGGTTGCATCTTTTATTGGCTTATGATTTTTCATTGCCAGGTTTACTCCCTCAACAAATCAAATAGGATTTTTTACTGAATTTATGAATATAGCGTGTGCCCAAACCGTGCCGGACCGACTTTAACACCCGGTCTTTTTCAACCGGTACCGTTCCGGCAAGAATATGAACCGGCAGATGGCTGAATGCTTCAGCCACCATGGGTGTGCTGGGGCCCAAAAGAACGGTCTTTGTCTTGGTGGTCACCTTTTCAAGTATCTCTTCGGCCGTATTATTCAGTATTGATGTTGAGGTCAAAAACAAAACATCCGCCCAGTTGGACAGTTTTTTGTAAAATAGGTCTTTACTGCCAATTCCGCCAAACTCGTCTATTATTTCCAGGCGAGCCTTTTTTTTCTCAAGAATTTTGACCAGGGGTCCAAAATAACCGACCATGGCTGTTTTGGTACCCTCACCCACTTCTAACGTCTCAAATACGATGTCGTTGTTTCGATCCTCCGGCAGTAAAATTGAATTCTCATAGTTTAACGCATTAATCAGGGCCAGGGCCATACTTCTCTCGATCGTATCGCTGCTTTTTATTTTTTCAAGCAGTTGCCCTGCCGGTTTTCCCTCGTAGTCACGATAATCGCCTACCAGAGAACAACCCGATTTGCGGTCGAAATAGGTATAGGATAAACCCATACCGCCATCCGAGGTGGTAACAGCCGTATATCCCAGTCCCAGCCATAACAGCTCTACGTTTACCCTTTCAGCCTTGTCCGCGAATAAATTATGGAATCGCTTATTCAACTTCATTCAGGTAGACTCCCCGCCATTTGAAGAAGGTTTAAAGGTCTTGCGCTAGCAGCCCCTGGCAAAGGCGTATGGTATAACACCATAAAATACTGAAATTAAATCAAATACGTGACATTCTTATTTTTGCTTTTCGAGCACTTCCATTACCCAGCCCATTGCGGCTATCATGTTCGGAAAACCGGTCGTCGTGAGCCCGAGCAGAACCGTTTGACGGATTTCCGCATCAGATGCACCCGATGCCAGGGCTTTTCGCACAGAAGACATGACAGCCCCTTTGGAATTGGAGCCGATGGCAATGCCGAGCTTGATCAGATCCTGAAATTTTTCTTCCAAGGGTCCCGCCTTGCGGCAGGCCTTACCCAATTCCTGATACCGGTCCATCAGCTCCGGATACCTAGCGGTGAATTTTTCGTAAATTCTTGGTAAATACATGGGCCCTCCTTTTTATAATTATAAAATCGCAACGCGGTTCCAGCCCGCAGTGGTGTTAGATCAATATTTTTCTATAATATCTTATGCTTTGGACCGTCAAGGATTTAAACGGGATGGTGTCGGAAATGATCATCTTGACCGCCAGTTAAAGAAAGGCTAAACGCTTATTGCTAGATACATATGCATCCCTTTGCCAGTTGTCCACAGTATGAGGAATATAGCAATTATCAGAAATATATGTCGATTGGGCCCCTGGTTTGGCCGGTTTGGACGGAGGGTGATACCTAAATAAATCAGGGGGCGGGGAGTTTTCCCAGCCAACCTTTGATAATCGCGGAATGAATTATCAGCAGCGAAATCGTGCACTGTCTGAAGGCATTAGGGAGCGTTGCCAAAGAACAGGCGGTAACCCAAA
>CAMYNZ010000225.1:0-6263 GCA_947259865.1 uncultured Desulfobacterales bacterium
ATAGCGATCAGTGCTTGATCGATTACATGTTCATGTCCGATGATGACCTTGGCCACTTCCTTTTTAGTCTGGTGCAACACTTTTTTTAAGATCTCGGTATTGTTGGTCATAGTTTTTTCCCTTCCGACAGAATTGAACAGATCTTTCGATAGCCGGCAACCGGATCGATCTCGTTTTTAGAAGACGATTCTTGCGGATCAAGCAGCGATTCGATTTTTGGAATTTTTTCAAGTGCGATTTTATCGCCTCTGTTGACAGCTTTTTTCCATTCGGCCACACATACTTTCAAAATGTCTTTGATGGCTATATTGCGGCGCAGCAGGCTGATCAGCCCCTGGGTATAATCCCTTTCAATAGCATGGGATGCTGTATTCATATGAGGCGCAAGCCTGGGCGGGGGAACAAAATGGGTCGAATTTTTCCAGACCACCAGGATAGCTAAAAATGCGATACCCACAAAGAACCAGTGCAGCCGGTAGGTGCGAATCAGTGCGGCGACGCCCTTGGATTTCATGATCCCAAAGTGGTATTCATCAAATACAACTTGCGAATTGGGTCCGATCAGCCATGCCAGCAGCGCCGGGTTGCGGTCGACGCGCAAGCCCTCGTTGCTAACAAAGAAAGTGTCGGCCGTAAAAACGATAGTTCCCCGGCCCATGGACCTTTCGATAATCACCGGCCGATCGTTTAACGTGTAAATCGCCTTCCAGGCTGGCTGCAGGTCATCGAAAAAAAGAAGGGTGTGCCAGCTTGCCGGAAGAAATCGCATATCACTATCTGATTCTCTAATACTAAAGGCTCTGTTGGCTATAGCGGGATCTTGCGGCTGATAGCCGAAGCTCACCCCCCAGCGCTCCCGCAAAGAGGTGCTCTTGCAGGTGTCCTGGCGCTGTTTTTCGGTTGGGGTCTTGCCGGATTTTTTTGAGAGGGGGGATTTGCTTTGGTCGCCATCCTGGCTTGCGGATCTCTTCGAATTTGGAGTCCTTTTTTTGATAGCGGTGGGGGGATTCTTCTGGCCCGGCTCTTTTGCGGGGGCTGCAGATCGTGACTTTGACCGCTCATTTTCATCAGGCGGATGTGCCACCGGCAAAAATGAGAGAACCACTCGTCCGCCTTCGGTTGCTATTTTTTCAAAAGGCTTCAACCGGTCTTCCGCAACAAATTCCCAGCGATCGGCGTTGATTCCCAGATATAGAAAGGTGGTATCCCGGCTGGGGCCAAAAGTCGAGAGGGCCTCATAGTTGCGCCGGACCGACAGGGCGTGCAAACGTGCCAAACTTTCATATAGCGCCCGTGTTCCCAGCGGATCGGAACGCAGTGATGAATAGGGTGCGTAGACATCTCCTGTTTTGAAACGTAGCACGAGCAGATGGGCCACACCGTAGCAAAAGGTGATCAATACGGCAGCAAGTATGACCAAAAGTATAGATCTATTCTTCAGCAAACGTCATGATCCTTTTTTGGTTTTTGGTAAAAATATCGACTTCCTGTTGCGAGATTTTGTGCATACCAAACCACACCCTTTCAAGTAACGTCACAACTGTGGCAAAGGCGGCCAGAAGTTCAGGACTGTCATGCGCCCGGCGTTGAAGTTCATGTTCGTAATCCAAATTGGATTTGTAGGCTTCAATATTAATCAGATTATGTTCCCCTAAGTGTGCCAGGGCGGCCAGATAGAAAGCACGCATCGCCAGGCGCACGGATCCCTGGGCCCATAGTTCCTTGGCCATGGCAAGCCACCGGTTTGCCGGAAGTTCATCGGCCTTGACCCCATCGTCGGTTAAATCGGGCACAACGCTGAGGGTCTCGCTCTCCACCGGAACCGGCTTGATCCGCCGCCGTTGCCAGATGCGCCAAAAAAGGTAAATTGATACCCCGGCTGCCAGGACAAGAAGCATGATCAGCAAACCCCTGACAGAAATTTGCCAGTCCTTATCTGAAACGTTTTTGTCCGGATCACTCTTGGGCAAAAGATCCAACAGCCATTCAAAAAAATTGCCCACCCAACGCCATAGTGTCTTTAAGCCTTTGACCAGCATACGCCAGGCCCATTTTACGGCGGTCGCCACCGGCCCTAATTTTTGGGAGTCTTCATCGGCTATCCGCTCGCGTGGCAGGCGCCAGGCAAACTCCCGTTGGCTTAACACTTGCTCGATCGAATGATCCAAGTCTTCCGCCGATATCAACCTGGCACCGGTTTCGACGGCATCTGCTACAACCGCTGGTTGCGCCGTAGCAAAAATCACGGATGGGGATAAAACCAGGATCAAAAACGCTACAGTGACCATGGTCTTGCCCTGTTGCACCAGCCGGTTTAATTGGTTTTTAATATCTGCCCCGGATTTTTGTGCCTCCCCATAATAGCACCGCAAAATGTAGGCCGTCTTTACCACCGGATCCATGCACAAATAGGTTAATCCGATAACGGTAGCCACAAAGGTTGTGTTCAGGCTGTTTATGCCACTGATTGTAAATATGGACTCAAAACCAAATAATTTTTTAAGCAGGTATGGCAACATAAACAGGGTGATCGCCAGATTTAAGAATACGATGATACCAAAAACAAAAAATACGGCTAACAGTATGTGATTTTGATTGGGCCACATTTTGGCCTGTTGCCATGAGCGTTGATACAGCCCTGCTAAACCCTGGGAGTGTCCGTCTTCAAGCACGGTGACGTTTTGATAGAAAGCGTAGCACCAGCCAAAGGGAAGCATCACCAATGCGGCCAGTGGCAGTAGCAAAAACCCCGAAGCATGTCCAAGGGTCTGGTTGGCAACCAGAGAGAACATTCGATACCACGAAAATCTATACGCTGGCTGATTGCCGATTATGGCCCTCATCCGGATCGCAAAGATCGCCTGCCATGATTTCATCCAAACAAATAGAAGGGCCATGCCCAGAGATGCGATGGCGCTATAATCTGTCGCATAGGCATTACGGCTCATATCCCCCCAGAAATAAAGCAGACCGAGAATAAAGGGTAAACTGCCGGTGTAGTAATACGCAAACAGATAGACGGGGGCTCGTCTCAACAGATGAACGGCTTCTTCCAGAATCCGGATCGCGCTCCGGCGCTGCGGCCTTCTGGTACGTGTTACGGATTTAGCCACCAATTGCTTTGCCATAATGTGCCTTCATGAAAGGATGTCGGAAGGGAAAGAAGCGCTTGCCCGAGATAATAGAAACACATCCATAAGACGAATCCGCCCAATAAAATGTGAACAATTGGCATAAGCCCCCTGAAGCCTCGTGCCCGGGGAGATGCTGAAACCTCAAGCAAACGATTTAGACAGGCGGTACACAGAACCCGATCCTCATGTTCGGTAATACACTCCCTGCAGAAAAATCGGTTGCATATCGGGCAGCGGGCAACGGCTTCCCGGTGTTGATGATTCCGGCAGCGTTTGAAACGGAGTGGTTCTTGCATTATGGGTTCCCGACAGGTAGGGATGCACGCAACGATTGCGAGGGGTTGGCATCGGATCTTTTAAGTGTTTGACGATGTTTATCAACCAGTATCAGGCCGGGTACTCCCAGACAAAAAACACCGCACAGGGACAGAATATTGAGGCTTGACACAATCGGATTTTCAAAAAACGACATGGCCGCAACAAGTTCAATGAGTTTCCACTGGTTTCCTAAAATATCCGGGTTCCTGAAGTATAGGACTACCGTAAAAATATAACCCAGCAGAAAAGAAACGCAAACAAAACCTAAGGCGGTCCATGTCAGGTTGCAAAGGACTTTAGACATATTGCTGTCACGTTGCTTTACCAGGGCGATAATGACGCAGATACCGATCCCCATGCTGGTAAAGGTGCCGAGCAATGTGAGCGTCTTGATGTGAAAATTCGTGTTTAGCAGAATCACCAAACCGTCAACGAGTATCAAAGAATATAATGAAAGATGCGCGATGCCGCTCTCGCTGCCTATGGGGTTGGCAGATGGCCTGGACGCTGAAGGTGAAAACGAGGTGCGGCCTGGTTTCCGCTCTTTCAAAATCTCTTGGTTAAGGACTTCAGGGGTTAATTGGCCCTGAATTGTCTCAATTAAGGGTTTTACGCGATCCATCACCTTTTTGGCGTTTCTTAACCGATGCAGGGAAGGCAGTTTTTCATTCTGCACGGCCGTACGAAGATGCACAACGCAGGTAGGACCGAGAAGCCAATTAACGCTGAGAAATATTAGAAAACAGCCGGCCATAATGCCGCCAAATATTTCCAGCCCGTTATCCAGAGTAAAGGCCATCAATGAGAAAATCAGCAGAAACAGCCCTATAATCAAATTTTGGATCTTACCGGTAACGGTTTTATGGACAATCAGCGAATGAATATCCGTAAAATAAAACCGTCTGTAATCTTCGATCCCAAATCTGGAATAAACCGAAAGCAGATGATCTGGACCCTGCCAAAGGGTATGGTATCCGATAATGAAACTTTTCTTTTTACCGGGCAGGCGTTGGTATTTTTTTTTATTGCGGCTCATCAGAATTTAGATCGCTGTATTGACGATCAACAATGCATCGTCATGAAATTAAATTACCGAAAAATAATGCCCAGCCGACAATTTGGCTGACTGCGAAAAACAGTGCCACTATAAAGCGAATCTTGGTTCGGGGTATAATGCTGGTAGGCGCTTTCCAATACCGGATGCTCATAAATAGCGCCGCAGGTGCGGTTAACAGGGTCGGCCAGACGACCAGCATCGGAATAACCGCTAAATACATTGCAATGGTGTCATAGCATGTCCGGCTGTTTTCAAGATTTTTGATTTTTCGTTTGGTCCGGCCTTTTTCAAGACACTGGGGACACAGGTGACGGTCATTGAACTCAACATCACACAGGGCACACAAAAATCGTCCGCAGGTTGAACAGGTGATAATGGCTTTCTTGCTTTCGTGATAGAAACAACTGGCCTCCTTGTCAGCCATAAGCCTATCGCCGGCACTGCCTGCGGGCAGCGGCCTGAATGCAGCCGGATAGACATCCGCCCTCACCATTACGGCGCAAGCTGGACAGGGAGACAGTCTGTTTGTGTTTAACTCTGCTGTATTTAAAGCAGCAGAACATTTGGTACAGGTAACCACGTAAGTGCGTCCTTTCCTCAAGAGTGACGAATCACACGCGTATCACATATCCTGTCATGCAGGGTTCGCCGCTGATCGTCAAAAGCAGCCATGATATAACCAATTAACAGAATAAGACCGCTGAGTATCTCGGCAAAATATCGTCCAAAAGCCCTGGGGTAGCTGACCCTGTCATTATCGGCAGTAACGACTTTCAATTTGCAGGCCATCTTACCGGGGGTGGCGCCATATTTGCCCAGAAAAAAAGTTACGTAAGTCGCCGGTATGGCGTAATTAAGGATCTGCAGGAGCACCATAGTTAAAACAGAAGATGAAGAGGACGGTGTGGTTATACTAAAATAACCTAACGGCATGGCGACAATAAAACTAACAATGCCGATGATAATCCAATCGATAAATTTGGCTCCCAAACGGATCCAGAAACCCGCGTAATCCATGGTACCCGCAACAGCTAAACCTTCTTTTATTTTTTGGACAAAAAGGGGCTTGCAGTTCGCGCAGACCCAGGCGTCTCCGAAACGAATCATATCATCCTGGGAAAAAGAGTTGTCGCACTCGCTACACTGTGCCTGCCTGGATCGACCATCTCCGGGACTTATTGCCGCCGGTAGGTTGCGGTTTGCTTTGAGCAGTTGGCCTAATTCCTGCCACTCTTTCATACCGGTTCGCCAAACCCGTGTTTGGGTATCGATCTTTTTTGTATTCACCAGCGCTTGAAGTTCCTCTTTGCTGATGGGTCCTACCTGTTGATCCCCTAAGGCATAATACCAGTCCATAATCAGCTCCCCTAATTATCATAACCCGAACAATCCGGAATCAAAAATGACAACATCGTGCAAACGATTATTTTTGCCACAATTGGCAAGATACTGGATACTGGATACTGGATGCTGGAAAAAGCACAAAAATAATTATTAAGGAATTAATACGAAAATACCGGTATATTATATCAAAAAAATCGAAGGATTACGAGAATGTATTTTAAATAGGATGGGGCTGGTAAAACAATCCGGCACCGCAAATAACAGATAGATTAGAGCAAAATCTGACTGAGGAATAGCTTGGTACGGTCGTGTTGCGGATTTTCAAAAAATTCCTGGGGGGTATTGCCCTCCACGATCTGACCCGAATCCATAAAGAGCACCCGGTGGGCTACACTCTTTGCAAAACCCAT
>CAMYNZ010000225.1:6351-7210 GCA_947259865.1 uncultured Desulfobacterales bacterium
GTGGGTTCATCAAACAACATTACTTTTGGGGCCATGCAGAGGCTGCGGGCAATAGCAACCCGTTGTTGTTGTCCCCCTGAAAGCTGGCCCGGATATTTGAGGGCTTGATCGGCAATGTGTACTTTCTCCAGAACCTGCATAGCGATTTCTTCAGCTTCCTGTTTAGGAACCTTTCTGACCCATAGGGGACCCAGGGTGAGGTTTTCAACAATGTTCAGATGGGGAAAAAGATTAAAGTGCTGAAAGACCATCCCGACTTCGGCCCTGACTTTCTCGATATTTTTGATGTTATTGGTCAGTTCAACCCCATCGACACTTATGTGGCCGCGCTGATGCTCTTCCAATCGGTTGATGCAACGGATCAGAGTTGACTTCCCGGAACCTGAAGGACCGCAGATGACAATCCGTTCCTTTTTGTCAACGGTCAGGTTTATGCCCTGGAGCACGTGGAATTCGCCAAACCATTTGTGCATATCCGAAATTTCGATCATGGCCGCATCTGATGACTTGATTTCGTTGTTTTTGGATATATCCACCACCATGTGAACCTCTCGCCTTTCAGTCAAAAATTGTTAGTTGCCAGTTATAAAAAGTCTTTTCAAAGCCCCGTATCAGGTCCATGTTCTGGAAGTGGTTTCAAAACCACGCCTGAGGCGGACGAGCCTCAGATTAGGCACAAGAGCAAGGCGCAAGCCGATGAAAAAGCGCAGCATACACGGTAGTATGTGAGCATTTTGAAGAGGCCTGCAACACAGCTATTGGGCCTTAGCCCACCGGAGGCGGATAAAATGGGGTTTTGAAACCACTTCTAGTTCTCCCTTGATAGCTCCTTTTCCAACTTGCGGCTGTAATTCGCCAT
>CAMYNZ010000226.1 GCA_947259865.1 uncultured Desulfobacterales bacterium
CCCTGGTTGTATTTCCGGGATCCCAGGAAAAATACCTTCGGAACTTTTTTATTGAATCGATGGTTTATTTGTTTAACATGGCGGATATCAAGGATATCGATTTTTCAAAGATTGATCGACTGGTTCTGGTGGATACGCGTCAACCGCATCGCATCGGCAAATTTGCGTCTCTTTTGAAACGTCGGGATCTGGAAATACACACCTATGACCACCATCCTTCGGCCCACAACGACATCAAAGGCAGCCTCGACGTCATGCGATTGACCGGTGCTACGGTGACAATTCTCACCGATATCCTATCCAAAAAAGATATCGATATCTCTCCGGATGAAGCTACCATAATGTGTCTGGGCATTTATGAGGACACCGGTTCCTTTACTTTTCCGTCCACTACCGAGGATGATTTTAAAGCTGCTGCGTTTTTGCTTTCAAAAGGCGCCAACCTGAACATTATTTCTAACTTGATTTCAAGGGAAATCAGCCCCGAACAGGTTGGGTTGCTAAACGATATGATCCAGGCAGCAACCCGTTACAACATTGCCGATATCGAAATCATTATTACCAGCGTAACCACTGAATATTATGTCCCGGACTTTGCATTTCTGGTTCATAAAATGGTGAAGATGGAACCTTTGGATGCCATTTTTGCGATCGCGCGCATGGAAAATAAAATATACGTGGTTTCACGCAGTAAAAAACCGGAAGTCAACGTTGGTAAAATTTTAAAACACCTCGGTGGCGGTGGGCACACGTTTGCAGCCGCAGCAACCATTAAGGGCAAAACCCTGGCTCAAATAGAGCACGAACTGGTTGAAATACTGTACACCGAGATCCGGTCCCGCCGGCTGGCTCTGGACTTGATGTCTTCACCCGCCATCACCATCGCCGGTGATGTTTCATGCGCATCGGCCAGCGACCTGCTCAATCGATATAGCATCAATGCCCTGCTGGTCATAAAAAACCACGGCGGCCAGCATGATAAAAACCAACTGACGGGTTTTATAACCCGTCAGGTTATTGAAAAAGCGCTGTATCACGGGTTGGATAACGTTGCCGTGCAGGAATACATGACTACCGAGCTGGCGACGGTGGTTTCCGATTCAGACCTGGCTGAGATCCAGGAGAAAATAATCGAAAATAAGCAACGCATATTGCCGGTCATCGATCAGGATAAAATTGTAGGGGTGATTACCAGAACCGATCTGCTCAATGTTTTGGTTCGCCAGACTCACAATAAAGTCGGAAATGCGCTTGATCCTCTCAGTGAAAAGGTTCCTGCCAGAACCAGAAATGTTTTGAAATTCATGAGAGAACGCCTGTCAAAGCGACTCTTAAAAATATTGGAAAATATCGGCACAGTGGCCAACGAAATTGATTGTAATGCCTACGTTGTCGGCGGATTTGTGCGGGACCTTTTTCTTTACCGGCCAAACGAGGACATCGACATCGTCATTGAAGGTGACGGTATTGCGTTTGCCCGGGCCTACGCCAAATTGGTGGGGGGCCGTATTCATGCCTATGCTAAATTCGGCACGGCCGTAATCATCTTTCCGGACGATTTTAAGATAGATGTGGCCTCCGCCAGGATGGAATACTATAAATTTCCTGCGGCCCTTCCGATTGTTGAAATGAGCTCCATCAAATTGGATCTGTTTCGGAGGGATTTTACCATCAATACATTGGCTATTCAGTTAAACCCTCAGAGATTCGGTACCTTAATCGATTTTTTTACGGCCCAAAAAGATATAAAGGAAAAAACCATCCGGGTTTTACACAACTTGAGTTTAGTTGAAGACCCCACCCGGGTATTCCGTGCGATCCGGTTTGAGCAACGATTCGATTTTTCAATTGGAAAGTTGACATCGGGTTTGATCGAAAATGCAGTCAAAATGGATTTTTTTAAACGCTTGAGCGGCCGGAGAGTATTTGCCGAGTTGCGTCAGATTCTTGAAGAAGAAAACCCCACCCCGGCCCTCATCCGGCTGAACGATTACGAATTGGTTGGCGTAATCCACCCGACCATAACCCTGACAAAGGAGCTGATTGAATTAATTAATTCCGTCAAAAAAGTTTCGGCCTGGTATGATTTGCTTTTTTTGGAAGAATCTTATATGAAGTGGGCCGTTTATTTTCTGATGCTCATACGCAATTGCGATAACAAAACCGCCAGTGAAATTAGTAACCGATTTGAACTCGCACCGCGCCACAGAAAAATTTTTACCCGGGAACGCGTTGATGCCAACACTTGTCTGGCCTGGCTGGAACAGCATAGCCGTATTAAAAATAGCGTGCTGTATGAAAAACTTTTCGGTTTTAAGACCGAACTGATCCTGTATATGATGGCAACCACGAAGAAAAAGTCCGTAAAAAAGGCTATTTCTCATTTTATTACCGGACTGCGTGACATCAAGATTGCCGTAAGCGGCAAGGATATCAAAAAAATGGGCCTTGAACCCGGCCCAATTTACCGGCAGATTTTACAGGCAGTTTTAGAGGCTAAATTGAACGGAAAACTTAAAACCCGCAAAGATGAACTGACGTTTATTCGCAGCTATGTTTCATAATTCCGCTCTGAACCAATTGGTGGTAATGATTGTGCCTCTTCTCATGGCTGTCACGATCCATGAGGTCGCCCATGGTTACGTTGCCTTTCAACTGGGGGACAACACCGCCAAACTGGCGGGAAGATTAACTTTAAATCCGCTAAAACATCTCGATATTACCGGCTCTCTGATTTTACCCCTGATGTTGAAACTCATGGGGTCGCCCTTTATTTTCGGGTATGCCAAGCCGGTACCGGTGAATTTTTTCAACTTGCGCAATCGGCGCAGGGACGCCGTGCTTGTTTCAGCAGCCGGGGTTTCAGCCAATCTTGTAATGGTCATGATATCCGGCCTATTATTTCAGGGGCTGCTTCGCGCGGGGCCTATCTGGTATGACACGTTTTTGCGCACAATTATTATGGATTTACTTGCCATGCTGCGTATTAGCGTCTTTATCAATACCATATTGGCCGTTTTTAATTTGCTCCCCATCCCGCCCCTGGATGGCAGCCGGATACTGGCACCGTTTCTGCCGCTGCGTTTCCGGATATACTATGCCCGCATGGAACGTTGGGGCATAATTATTGTGATCTTTTTGTTTTTTATCGGCGGCAAATCGCTTTTTAGGGCGTTATCCTATGTTATGGATCCCATCGTTAGGTTTGCGCTCGGCCCTGATGGAATCACCCATTTCTTAAACATTACTGGAGAGATGTGATGACCGATAAACCCCGGATATTGAGCGGCATGCGCCCGACCGGCCCGCTGCATCTCGGCAACCTTTTGGGGGCATTGCAAAATTGGGTAAACATGCAGGCTCAGTACGATTGCTTTTTTTTCATTGCCGACTGGCACGCCTTAACCAGCGATTACGAAAATACGGGTCCCATATCCGGTTATATAAGAGATATGATGATAGACTGGTTGAGTGTGGGTCTGACGCCAGAAAAGAGTACGCTTTTTATCCAATCCCGAATTAAAGAACATGCCGAACTGTTTTTGATCCTCTCAATGATTACACCGGTGCCGTGGCTTGAACGCAATCCGACTTACAAGGATCAGATTGTGCAGCTCAGCAGCAAGGATCTGTCCACCTACGGGTTTTTAGGTTATCCGGTGCTGCAGGCGGCTGATATCATTATGTACAAAGCATCGGGAGTCCCGGTCGGCGTTGATCAGGTACCCCATGTGGAAATCACACGTGAAATCGCCAGGCGGTTCAATAACATCTATGGCGATGTCTTTCCCGAACCGGAGGCCATTTTAACCCCGACGCCTAAGATTTTGGGGTTCGATCGGCGCAAGATGAGCAAAAGTTATGACAACGCCATATATCTGTCCGACACTCCCAAGGATATAGCCGCCAAGGTGGCCCGTATGATCACAGATCCACAACGGATGCGCCGGACAGATCCGGGGGATCCCGACGTATGCAACGTTTTCGATTTTCATAAATTATATACAGACTCGGGGAAAGTTATAGAAATCGATCAACAATGTCGCACGGCCGGTATCGGCTGTGTCGAATGCAAGCAAATAATGGCCCAAAACTTGATTAAAGCCCTGGAACCCATTCGCAAAAAAAGAGCCTATTACGAAGAACGAACCGAAGAAGTCGATGCGATCATCCAGGAGGGCAACAACAGGGCCCGCAATGTTGCCCGCCAGACCATGGAAGAGGTTCGGGCGGCGGTGAAGGTATGATCATAAATTCTGTCCGGTGGACTTAATGGCTTCTGACGATATTTACCAAATAGTGCTGACGGATATTTTTGAAGGTCCCATGGATCTTCTGGTCCACCTGATCAAAAAAAATGAAGTGGACGTTTATGATATACCGATCGCCTTGATCACCGAACAATTTCTTGAATATCTGGAGTGGATGAAATCAATGAATATCGACTTTGCCGGAGATTTCATCGTAATGGCCGCCACGCTGACCCAGATAAAATCAAGAATGCTCCTGCCGATTCATGAAGGAGGCCCGGAAGAGGAAGAAGATCCTCGCCAGGAAATTACGCGACCCCTGGTTGAGTATCTTCAGATCAAATCAGCGGCAGAGGACCTTGCTGCACGGCAGCTGCTGGGGGAAGATATCTTTGTCAGAAATCCCGTCCAGGCGGATGAGCTGTTCGGTGCGGAAGGTGATATGGTCAAAATCGGGTTGTTTGAGCTCATCGATGCTTTCCAGACAATTCTTGAGAAAATATCACCCGATCACCTGGTGGACCTGACGGCTGACAGCCTCTCCGTCAAAGACCGAATATCCGAACTGGTGGATAGATTCGAAAAGCAACAATCGCTCACATTTGACGAGCTGTTTGCTGCTGATTCCAACAAGGGAGAGGTTATCGTTACCTTCCTGGCAATTCTTGAAATGGTTAAACTGTCCCTGGTCCAAATTGCACAACAGGTGCAAACCGGCATTATCAGGCTTTTTTACTCCGGGTAATAATGCGGCAGCCGGACGTTTGAGATAGGCGTGCACGTGGTTACAGCCCCTGACAGGCAGATGCTGGATGCTCGATGCTGGATACTGCCTGCCCGCCATCGCGAGCCGCTCAGGCGAGGCGGGCGGGGATGCTCGATTCTTGATACGTAGCCTTTATTTAATTTATTATCCAGAATCCAGAAACCCGTATCCAGCATCTGTTGTTAATGCCAAAAACGTTTAATAACGAGTATATATTCACTGAATCCAAATAATACATTTTAACATCTCAATTATGGATAACCTAAAACAAATTGTTGAAAGCCTGCTTTTTGTAGCTGAAGAACCCCTGACGGTAGAGCGGATCAGAAGTATCATTGCCGTGGTCACCCCGGACGAAGTTCGCAGCGCAATATCGGCTTTGGTTGATGAATACGATACCCGCGACGGTGGTTTCTATTTGCGGGAAGTCGCCGGCGGATATCAGCTGCGAACGCGACCGGAATACACCCAGTGGATCAAACGCTTGCTGCAACCAAAGCAGCAGCGCCTCAGCAAGGCCGCCCTGGAAACCCTGGCGATTATCGCCTACAAACAACCGGTAATGCGCAGCGATGTGGAATACCTCAGGGGGGTTGATTGCGGGGGGATTATGCGGATGTTGCTGGAACGAAAATTTATCCGTATCCTGGGTCGCAAGGAAATCCCCGGCCGGCCGATGATCTACGGAACAACCCGCTATTTTCTGGAAGTGTTTGATTTAAAAGATCTCAAAGACCTGCCGACCCCCAAAGAGATAGACGCGCTTGGCAAGGCATCATCGGAACCGGGGGATCAGCAGCCGCTAAACGTTGCGGCTGAAAATCGGGAACACGATGACCCGGCTGCATCTTTTGAGGCCGGGGCATCGCAACATCCCGCATCAGGAACCGCAACATCCACCGCTCCGGATACAATTCAACCGTCTGCTGAAAAGAATGGAAAAAATGCTTGACTTAAAAGTCAACTAACCTTTATGTAGAGATTCTGGTGCGGATATGGCAAAACAAAGTAAACCGCTCATTTTTTTTAATTTTATCAAGGAGCTTCCATGAATAGATCAGATCTGGTCAGCGTATTGAAGGATGAAATAAGTTTGAGCAGAAAATATGCCGAAAAGATTGTAAATACCTTTTTTGATGCCATCCAAGATACACTGGTCGAAGGCGAGCGCGTCGAAATCAGGGGATTTGGGA
>CAMYNZ010000227.1 GCA_947259865.1 uncultured Desulfobacterales bacterium
CCTTATCCAACAATAAAACAATGGGGGAAACATGTTTGCATTTATCAGAGATCTCAGCGATCCCTTGCGAATCTTATTGATTGTCGTTATCGCCGTGGCCGTGCATTTGATAGTCATCAACATCCGGCGTCTCAGCGACAGATTGATGCGGTCTTTGCCCGAGGCCTCTTTTTCCAAGGCCAGATCCGTCACCAGTCTGTTCACCAGCATCCTGGTATTTATACTTTATTTTGGGGCCATTGGATTGATCTTAAAAGAATTTGGTGTTTCTCTGACGGCCTACCTTGCAAGTGCTTCGGTCGTCGGCCTTGCAATCGGGTTTGGCTCCCAGGGCCTGGTTCAGGATGTGGTTACCGGGCTTACGCTGATATTTTCGGATCTTATTGATCTGGGCGATATGGTTGAGATAGGCGGTCAAACAGGCATCGTAAAAAAAATAGGCATGCGCTATATCGTCCTTGAGAGTTATCTGGGCGCAGATATTTTTATTCCGAACCGCACCGTTACCAATGTTATCAATTATCCCAAAGGTTACATCCGGTGCCTGGTCGATATCACCTTGAACAATAACCCTGACATCGCCAATCAAATGGTACAAAAGGCGAAAGACATCATTTCTGCCGCCGTCGAGCAATATTCCGGTATTTTCATCAGGGGGCCTTCTTCGGAGGGTAAAATGAAAACCAGCAGCGGTAAAGTATTCTGGCGCATAAAATTCAGAATTTGGCCCGGCAGAGGCACCATTATTGAAACGACCGTAAAACAGGAGATCGTGCAATCCTTGAAAGAATTCGATTCCAATTATGCGGATTGGATGGTGGGCGTCAACTATGAAGTCGAGAAAAAGTCTCTGCCCGTTCGGTAGAAATCACAATTCTTCAGGTGTAAAGGCCACCACATCATCGATATTCAGTGTATCTGCGAACAGCATCACCAGCCGGTCGATGCCGAAGGCATTGCCGCCGGCCGCCGGCATATCCTGAAGCGAATGTAAAAATTTTTCCGGCATGGGATATACTTTCTTACCCGCAAATCGCCGCCGTTCCTGCTCTCGTTCAAACCGCATTGTCTGTTCGACCGGATCGGTGAGCTCGGAAAAGCCATTGCACAGTTCCAGCCCGCCGATATAAAGCTCAAATCTTTCGGCCACCGAGCGGTCATCCCCTTTTAATCTGGCCAGAGCAGCGCATTGGGCCGGATAATCATACACAAAAATCGGCCTATCATGACCGAGCCGAGGTTCAATTTCAAGCCCCATTAATTCATCAAATCGATTTTCCCTCAGGGCAACGTCCATGGGCAAGGAAGCAAATCGATCAAATGCTTCTGCCACACTGGCTTTGGGCCACGGTTGTTTGAGCGAAATTCTGCTGCCCTGAAAACTGACATAGTGATCACGCCCAATATTTCGGGCGACAAATCGTACCAGTTCTTCACACTGATCCATCACATCAAGATAAGTGCTTCCGGCAGTATACCACTCGAGCATAGTCAGCTCGGGGAGATGTTTGTTTCCCCTTTCATTTTGGCGAAAGCATTTGCATATTTGAAATATGCGGGCATAACCGGCCGCCAAAAGTCGTTTCATACACAATTCCGGAGAAGTATGCAAATACCAATTGCCCGAAGGTTGGGCATCGATATTTTCTTCCGGGGCGGGGACCGGTATGCGGTAAGGTGTTTCGACTTCCAGGTGGTCATTATCGCTAAAAAACTGGCGTATGGCCTGAATGATCCGGGCGCGCAGCTTTAGATTTCTCAAAAGTGTTTTCCGGCGAAGGTTGATCATTTGTTATCCCACATCTGAATTTGCGTCCCAGAAATAAGTTTCAAAGATGAGTTTTTATGATTTTTATTACCTATCAGGAAAGCCGATTCCAGGCATCCAACGCAGCTATCTTGTAGGCTTCGGCCAGGGTCGGATAATTGAATACGTTTTCCAGGTAGTAGTCTAAAGTTCCCCCCAGAACCAATGACGCCTGGCCAATGTGGATCAGTTCAGCGGCACCTTCTCCAATAATGTGAATCCCCAGTATTCTTCTATCTCTCAGACCAAACAGGATTTTAAGTAACCCTCCCTCAATACCCATAATCTGGCCACGGGCTGTTTCCCGGAGGCGGGCAACGCCAACTTCGTAGGGTATTTTTTTCTCCGTTAGATCTTGTTCGGTCATTCCCACCATGCTCATCTCCGGTATGCCATATATACCAAACGGAAAATTAGCGGGTTGACTCGTTGCCGGGTGATTGAAGGCATGGCAGGCTGCCAGTCGCCCCTGCTCCATGGAGGTTGAGGCCAGACTCGGAAAGCCGATGACATCTCCTGCGGCATAAATGTGGGGTGCCTCGGTCTGATAGTTTTTGTTGACTTTTATGCGGTGACGTTCATCGGCGGCCAGACCGCAATTTTTAAGTTTAAGACTTCGAGTGTTTCCCACACGACCGGCTGCAAACAACACAAGATCTGCACGCAGTCTCTTGCCACTTTCCAAAATGGCAACCACTTGCCCCTGGGTGTTCCTCTCAACACGGGCCAATCGCTCCCCGAGCCTGAGAATGACCCCCCGATTCCGCATATCATGTTTAAATTCATCCACGATCTCACGATCGAGAAATTCCAGCAATGTCGTTCGCCCATCCACCAGGGTGACCTCGACATCCAAAACGCTGAAAATGGAGGCATACTCCACACCAATGACCCCACCGCCCACAACGATCATAGAGTTGGGAATTTGTTTGAGCCGTAAAATGCCGTCGCTGTCAATAATTCCCTCATCATCATATGGAATCGTTTTTTGCCGCAGGGGGTGGGTACCGGTGCTTATCAAAATTTTTTCTGCCTCGAACACCGCCGGTTTGCCGTTGGGTAAAGTCACCCGAATACAATGCGGGTCTTTGAAAGACGCTAAACCCTCGATTACGGTTAGGCCGTTTCGTACAAGCTGATTCTGGATGACTTCAATTTCATGTTGTAAAGTGATGTGCATCCGCTGCATCAGATCTTCGATAGTAACCCTGGGCTTCAGGCGATAGCCGTAGCCGTAGAGACCGCGCTGATCCCAGCCGGTTAAATATAACACAGCTTCACGCAAGGTCTTGCTCGGAATGGTTCCGGTGTGGACCGATACGCCTCCGACAACGGCTTTCCGTTCGATAATGGCTACCTTTTTCCCGAGTTTTGCGGCCTGAATGGCGCCCTTCTGCCCGGCCGGGCCGCTTCCGATCACAATGAAATCATAGTGTTCCATGGCTCGATTCCCATCTGAAAAATATTTTATGTCAGGATTCTTCCGGCGGCGGTTTCGAGAGTATAAAACGGATCTGGGTGGTGCGCCGACCTTTGACTTCCAGAACCTCAGCTTCTGCCCCCGGTATATTAATACGATCTCCTACCGCTAACATCTTGTCTGCCTTTTCCATCAACAGCCCCGAAATCGTGTCGATGCCCGCGGCAACGAGATTAAGTCCCAAGATGCTAGGTTTTACTAAATAAGTTCAGAAAGTGAAAGAATAATTTCAAAAAATGGTTGCATCTTAGTTTAACAATATTTATTGTAAGGGTACCATCCGCGCAGTGTTACCCGGCAGGACTTCAACTCAAATATATCGTTACACAGTAAACCCATTCACCTTCTCAAACATGACTGGTAAGCTGAAATAGACATTTTATTACCGGGAAGTCCCGCCCTTTAAGGCGGAGAGTTTCACTAGGATGATAATTATTGCACCCAGAAATACATGTCAGTTTTAATTTATACCCTAAATGAGGGGTCTGGGTGTTTTTCTCGTCATGCCCGCGAAAGCGGGCATCCAGGTCAACCGGAAATAACTTTGCTGGATTCCTGCTTTTGCAGAATGGGCGTAACATCCTTGCCGTGCAAACTTTGCGCAATCACGTGATGGCGGCTACTTTTATGGAGGCAGAGACAATTTTAATACTCGGCGGCTTCGCTGCCCATTAGGAGCACAAGTTTTTAGGGGATGTTATACGGGTTGCCTTGGTTGACCGATCATTGTTTGGCAAGAACTATAAGGATGGTTTAAGAAGGAGATTGGATATGCGGAAAATATTCGTGGTTTTGACTATTTTGGCATTTGGTTATAACGGCGCTAACGCCGGCTTATTCAAGGATGACGTGGATCTCGCCGATCTTTCTCAGCTTTCTGCGGAAGCATTGGAATCCCTCAAGGATCCTGAGTTCAAGGTTATTGTGATGAAAATAAATCATGCGGGGGCAAAAGTTTTGGAGAGTATAGCCAGAGAAGATCTGAAGGAATACCAAAAGGCGCTGGGCGCTGAGGCAAAAGAGATAGCGGAAGCCAAAAAACTCAAAGCGGAATTCGAGAAGCTATCCAAACAGTAGAAGCCATCTCCATAATGGGTGATTAAGAATGTTTAACCTTGAATATTTAGTTGAAATTCTAACTCCAAAACGCTCTGATGAGACCGACAGCACTGAAAAAATCAGACAGTTTGGTGAAAGGTATAATCGGGTTTTTGACTTCGGGCTTGGCATTTCTGTACCGGATAATCCAATGGGCCAACCCCGGTTCAGTCTTTTAGAATCAGTTGAATATGCCCGGTTGTCTGTATTTCCGGAAAAAATTGTGATGAATTTAAATACCTTCCACACCAAGAAAGAGCTCGACAGCTTGTTGAAAGCGGCGGTGGAAAAGGGGATAAGATACCTGCTGGTTATCCGAGGCGATGGGGGGCCACAACTCTCAAAACTCGACCCTAAAAGCATTGGGGGGGATAAGAATGTTGCAACCTCTAGCGATCTTATTCGTTATATCAATTTAGAATATGCAGACAAATTCATCACCGGTGCGGCATTTAACCAGTACAATCGAATGCCGTTTGAATCAGACCGCTTGAGGCAAAAGATCGAGGCCGGCGCGAAGTTTGTCATCACACAACCGGTTATTGGGAAGGACCCCGGTGTCAATTCGATCTTTGATTTTGGTCTGCCGGTGGTGATTGAAGCATGGATGTCAAAAAATGTGGACCTCTTGTATAAAAGCGTTCGGAAGCAAAAAGAGGCCGGGGATTCCGATTATGATCCCGTGACAAACTTGCAGCTTCTTCATGAGGCCTATCCCGAAAATTGTGTTTATCTGTCAATGCTCAGCTTCAAGCCAGACTGGAAGTCTATCTTGCCGAGGTTGTGATAATTTTACTCGGGTTAGAACCATGGCCAAGGATGTTTAAATATTATTGCGATTGTTTGAAGAAATGGAGGTTAACAATGAAAAAAGTTGCGGTTGCTTACATAAGCCGAACTGGTAAAACGGAGAAGATGGCGGAGTATATTGCCGAAGGCATCCGTTTGACGGGAAATACGGTTGATTTGAAGAAAATTTCTGAAATCAAGGACGAAAAAGCGCTGGCGGGATATGATGGCTATGTTTTGGGGTGCCCGACGTATCACCGTGATATCACCGAGGGTATGAAAACCTTTCTGTTTATCGCTCAAAAAGCCAACTTAACGGGCAAGATGGGCGGAGCGTTCGGTTCTTATACCCACAGCGGAGAATCGGGCCAGATGATATATGATACCATGCAACATGTTTTTAAAATGGATATGGTTAACCTGGGGCCTTTAAACCTGAAAGAACAGATTATTGATGGTGGCGACGGCGTCCGCGCCTGTCAGGACTATGGTAAGGCTATCGGTAAGATGTTGAATTAATTCTTGTCATGCTCTTCATTTTCAAGATTGAAATAATTACATCACCGCTATGATAAATGGATAGCATTATCTACAAAAGGCTGGCCAAAACCGGAATTGCTCTCAACAGAACCGCGTTAAATCGCTTAATGTGAAAGGAGGATTGAAAAATGGAATACCATTTACCCGAATTACCCTATTCGAAAAAGGCACTCGAGCCCCATATTTCCGCCGAAACCCTCGAATATCATTACGGCAAACATCACGCAGCCTACGTCAACAACCTCAACAACCTGATCGACGGCACTGAATTCGAAAAGGCATCCTTGGAGGATATCATCCTGAAATCTTCCGGAGGTATTTTTAACAATGCGGCCCAGATATGGAATCATTCCTTTTATTGGAACTGTCTCAAACCCGGCGGTGGCGGGGAGCCTGCCGGGCCCCTGGCTGAAGCAATCAAAAGCGCCTTTGGTTCGTTTGAGGATTTTAAAAA
>CAMYNZ010000228.1 GCA_947259865.1 uncultured Desulfobacterales bacterium
CCTGCGTTGCCAAGCGTTCGCAGTAGTATACTACGGCTTCACCCTTGGACGCCTTGGATCTGGGGCATCCTCGACTTTTGCACAATTAAGGTGTAACCTAAATTAAACGGTTCCGGGTTCCCCGTTCAGCGTTCACGGTTATTTCAACCCTGAACCCTGCCTGCCCGCCGTAGCCTGGAGGGCGAAGGCGGGAACCCTCAACCTCTGAACCCTGAACCTTTGAACCTCTGAACCTTGAACCCTGAACCTTATAACCCATGACCGACAATTACCAAAAAATCGTACATCATAATCTTCAAAAACTTTACAATCCCCTGCCAGCCGACCTGGAGGAGGGGCTGCCGTCGACGCGTGATGGTGACTGCTTTATATTTGAGGCCTTCGGAAAACAATGCCGGATCCGGCCGGAGGGCATCCGCCTGGGCAACAGTGATGAAACCGGTGTGCTCGGCATTCTGATTTCGCTGTATGCGCTTCATGCAGGTCCCCAACTTCAAAAATTGGAACCGCTAAAAGCCTTTAGGGATTTTCCTAACAGCACGCCTTACGTCGGTGCTTTTGCCAGCCATACCGAAGGAATCTTGATACCGCAGGTGACAGAAATTGAAAAAGCCCAAAACCGGATAGTGGAAACCCTGCGGGGCCGGGAGGCAAAGGATCTGGCGGGGGGTGATTTCGCGTTTCTTGTGCGCCCACTTCCTAAAATTTCCCTGTGCTATATTTTTTATCGCGCCGATGAAGAATTTCCCGCCTCGGTAACCTGCCTCTATTCACACAATGCTCCCACCTTTTTACCGATGGATGCCCTGGCGGATGTCGGCGAATACACCTCACGAACCATTTTGACTTTGCTGGATTGACGGGCGAACAAATACTATCTCAGGGGCCGGAATAGTGGCTAGACGTGGATTCAAAACCACTTCAAGCAACTTGACAAATGCCATTTATTTTTTTATAGAACTTCCTCCATAAAATACTTATCATATCCTTTAGGTTCGATCGTAAAGACAAACGGAAACGCTTTTTCTTTAGAGGTACGCCATGATCCATGTCGAAAATTTAACCAAAAACTATAAGGAACTGTGTGCGGTGGACCGGATCAACTTCGATGTTCAAAAAGGTGAAATTCTGGGGCTACTGGGTCCTAACGGCGCCGGTAAAACCACGACGTTGAGAATGCTGACCGGTTTTTTGCGGCCCACCGCAGGTAGCATCCGCGTAAAAGAATATAACATTGAGGAGCAGGCCCTGGAAATTAAAAGAATCATGGGATACCTGCCGGAATCCGCACCGCTTTACCATGAGATGCTGGTGTATGATTATTTGGACTATATCGCCAATATTCGGGAAATTGAGTCTTCCCGCAAACTGCCCCGAATTCGTCAGCTCGCAGATTTGTGTGGTCTCAACAGCGTTATGCACCAACCCGTCAGTGAACTTTCCAAAGGCTACAAACAGCGGGTGGGACTGGCCCACGCCATGATGAACGATCCTGAAATTTTGGTTCTCGACGAACCGACATCAGGCCTGGATCCGAATCAGATCGTGGAAATTCGCGAAATCATTAAACGGATCGGCAAGGAAAAAACCATCATCATCTCCACCCACATTCTCAGTGAAGCCGAGGCCACCTGCGATCGAATCGTCATCATCAGCAACGGTAAAATCGTAGCAGACGGCGAAACCGAGTCGCTCAAACAATCGATCAGCGGTCACACCCTGATGAATATATCGGTTCAAAACGCAGATTTTGACACAGTCAAAGAACAGTTGTCCCGGGTGGCGGGTGTCGGGGAAGTCGTAAAAATCAGCGAAAACGATGGTGTTTTACGGGTCAAGCTTTCCCTGCAGCCGGATATGGATCTGAGGGAGACCCTATATCGCCGAATCAAGGAAACCGATTGGATTCTGCTGGAATTTTATCAGGAGGCCCAGACCCTTGAAGACATCTTTCGCAAACTCACCAAGGAGAATTGAGATGAGACAGGCCATCAACATCTTCAGAAAAGAGTTTAAGACCTATTTCATATCTCCGATTGCCTACATCGTGATATCTATTTTCCTGCTGGTAACCGGATGGTTTTTCTTTACGACCTTTTTTTTATTCAACCAGGCCAGCCTGAGAAACTTTTTCAGCATGTTACCGATTATTTTCTCATTTGTGGTACCGGCGGTCACCATGCGGCTTTTTTCTGAAGAAATAAACATAGGCTCTTATGAAACATTGCTCACGCTGCCGGTCACCTTTCTGGACGTGGTGCTGGGCAAATTTCTGTCTGCAATCGTATTTCTGGCAGCCATGCTGATCCCCACCCTGGCCTATCCGATTACCGTCACACTGCTCGGACAGATTGATTGGGGACCGGTTGTGGGCGGATATCTCGGAGCGGTTTTGCTGGGGGCCGCATTTTCAGCTATCGGACTTCTGGCTTCTTCCCTGACACGTAATCAAATCATCGCTTTCATCATCGGAGTAGCCATCTGCTTCGGTCTTACCATTATTGACAAAATGCTTTTTTTTCTACCCCGCTCGTTGCTGGGAGCAATGGTTTATCTTAGCGCGGAACATCATTTCCAAAACATCGCAAAAGGAATTATTGATTCGCGCGACCTGCTGTATTTCTTGAGCGTTTGTTTTGTCGGACTTTACAGCACCCATCTGGCGCTGCAAGAAAAATATTAAGGAGAACCAACATGGCCCGTATCAAGCTAGCCGGAAACCATTTTAAATATCTCATGTATCTGTTGGTCGTGGTTTTAATCAACCTGGCCGGGCTCACCCTTTTTTTCAGACTCGACCTTACCGAGGATAAAATCTACTCCATCTCCCCGGCAAGCCAAAAAGTCGTGTCCACCTTATCCGATCCATTGACCATCAATGTTTTTTTTACAAAAAACCTGCCGGCACCCCATAACAACACGGAGCAATATCTCCATGATCTTCTGGAGGAATATGCCATATATGCCAACCGTTTTTTCAATTACCGTTTTTTTAATGTCAGCCCGGACGAGGGTGATCTGCGACCCGAAACCAGAGAAAACCAGGAGCTGGCCAAAAGCTACGGTATTAACCCGATACAAATTCAGGTGATTGAAGAAGATGAGGTTAAATTTCAAAACGCCTATATGGGGCTGGTGTTGATACACGGCGACATCATCGAGCGAATTGCAACGATAACCTCCACCGACGGGCTGGAATACCAGTTGACCTCCGCTATAATGAAACTGAATAACAAAGTCAGTGCCTTGCTCAATCTGACCGGCAAAATCCAGCTAAAACTCTACCTTTCGTCGTCGTTAACCCGGGTGGCACCCCTCATCGGCCTGAACCAACTACCGGAAATTCCGGATAAAGTAGAAAAGATTGTCAAGACACTAAACGAAAAATATTTTGATAAACTAGCATTTGAGTACCTTGACCCCACAGTCAAACCGGATTTGATCCAAAAAGCCCAATCCAGTCAATACAACCTGATGAACCTTAAATGGCCGGCAGTCCCCAGCAAGAATATTGAAGCGGGCGGGGGTTCAATCGGCCTGGTGATGGAATACGGCGAAAATGTAGGTACCATCCACCTGATGCGCGTATTGAGGCTCCCGATTATTGGAACCCGTTATGAACTGGTTGACATGGATAAGATGGAGGAGATGATCGCCAAAAATCTGGAATCCCTCATCGATATTAACGAGGACCTGGGCTACCTTGCTGACCACGGCACACCGCAACTGTTCGCAATGCCCCAAGCGAATCCGGCCAACCCGGTTCGGCCGGAGGTTTTAAACAATTTTAGAGCCATCGCTTCACAAAACTACAGCCTGAAAACCGTCAGCCTCAAAGATGAAGACATCCCCGGCAGTCTCAATAGCCTGGTAATAGCAGGACCCACTGAAAACTTTACAGAATATGAACTTTTTCAAATCGATCAATTCCTGATGCAGGGAAAGAGCCTGGTAATTTTCCTTGATAAATTCAACGAAATTATGCCAACCCAACAAATGGGTCTGATGGGTCAAGGACCTCAATATATCCCCGTTGATACGGGATTGGATAACCTCTTGGCCCATTACGGTATCGGGATAAAAGGATCCTATGTCCTGGATAAGAACTGCTTTCAACAGCAAGTTCCCGCCCGCCAGGGTGGCGGCCAAAGGCCCATCTACTGGGCGCCTTTAATAGAAAACCGGTTTATCGGCAAAGAGCTGGAATTTATGAAAAATATCAAACAGCTGGTTGCCGTTAAAACCTCTCCTCTTCAATTAGATCAGGAACGCGTCAAAAAAAACGGGCTGAAAGCGTACCGGCTTTTTGCTTCGTCGGAAGAATCCTGGGAGATGAAAGATCGCATCAACCTGAATCCCATGCTTATTTTTCCGCCGCGGTCTTCGGAGGAAATGCAAAGTTATCCGCTGGCCTATATATTGGAGGGAGCGTTTTCCAGTTACTTCGAAGGCAAGCCCATACCCGTGAAAAAAGCGGCTGAACAAGACAAAGCCGAAGATAGCACCCAAAAAGGGGATACCGATAAATCAGATCAGATAAACCGAGATGATCAAAAGCCGGCCGTTGAGCATTCACAGTTAAAAAGTGAAAGTGATATTCTCACCAAAGGCAAACCGGGTAAAATCTTTCTGATGGCCTCAGCCGATATGCTCACCGACGGTGTAATTGATGAACAGGGCAGAAGTTTAAACGCCGTGTTTATTATGAATCTGCTGGATGCATTGAACGGCCGCGAAGATATCGCTGTGCTGCGGGGTAAAAAACAGCGATTCAATCCACTGGCGGATACGGGGGCATTGACCAAAACCATGGTTAAATCTTTTAATATCGGCGGTTTACCGGTGCTGGTGGTGTTTTTTGGCTTGATAGTTTGGGGAAGACGACTATCGCGCAAAAAGCATATCCAGTTAATATTTCAAAAGTAGATCGAGGAACAATGAAGATAAAAAAAGAGTATATCATACTTGCCGCAATCATTCTGGCGCTGGCCCTTTATCTCTATTTCGAGGAGGGCCAAAGAACACTTTACCAGTTGCCTGAGCTTCCAAAAT
Organism: uncultured Desulfobacterales bacterium; assembly: GCA_947259865.1. The sequence continues at coordinate 5,053 of CAMYNZ010000228.1, forward strand.
TGTCTGCCAAGGATATCTCCAAAATCGAAATCGAAAAAGCAGATGGGAAATTAATCCTGAAGAAAACAGGCGACGGGTGGTACATTGCTCCTCAGGACTATCCGGTTGATCCCGACAGAATCAAAGGTATCAACACCACCCTGGAGAAACTCCGCCTAACGGCCATGGTATCGGAAGCAAAAAATTACAAGCGCTATGATTTAAGCCCGGACAAACGAATCCGGGTCAAGGCCTGGACAGGGGACAGCCTGGGTCGAGAATTTGACATCGGCAAGGCGGTACCCTCTTCCCGTCACACATTTATCCGGCTGCCCGGCGATGATCGCATCTATCATGCCCGGGATGATTTCAGGAATCAATTTGACCGCTCGACCGGGGAGTTTCGTGATAAAACCGTGCTAAATTTTGACACGACCACCATCCAGGAGATCAGTCTCGCCAGGGATCAGCAGGTTTTGGTTTTAAAGCGCACGCAGGTTCCTTTGGAAAAAGATGCAGCCGGTGAGAAAGATAAAACCCAGTTAAAAGCCGAAATAATCTGGCAAAGTGAGGATGGTCGCAAAGGTGATGAAACCCGGCTGAACCGACTTCTCAGCACCCTTTCCAATCTCAGTTGTGATAGCTACATCGATGACCGCCAGAAGAAAGATTTCACCAGCCCCACATATAGCATAAATTTAAGAGGGGACCGGGACTACAGCCTCAAGATTTTTCCAAAAATAAAGGAAGCGGATGAAGACTACCCGGCCGTTTCTTCGGAAAATAAATATCCCTTCCTGCTGCCGGAATGGAAGGTCAAGGATGTGATGCCCGCATCTGAAGAATTGTTATCAAAAACGGATGAATCCTAAATCCGATGCCGGATTGATTCTAAGTGGAAAAAATATTAAATATTACCATCAAAAACAATCTCCGGCTTTCAGGTATCCCTCACGTAGTAAGCGAAACTCTGATCGAAAAGCTAAAATTCCTGCTCGATGAAGAGACAAAAGCGGTCGGATCCGGTAAATTCGCCCCTCACATCATCACCCTCAAGATCCAATGGAATAAGTTTGCGCCTGATGCGGACGAAGATCTCGAAAAACTCGCCGACGAGCTCCACGCAGCCG
>CAMYNZ010000229.1 GCA_947259865.1 uncultured Desulfobacterales bacterium
GATTCAATAGCTTGATGCCGAAGGGTCCGGCTTTCAAAAACTCCGGGTGAATCAGTCCGAGGGGAACAAGTGACGGCAGAAAAATTGTATATGTCAGAACCATAAATCCTGCAATTAAACCGCTGATGGCGCCCGAGCGGGTGCCGCCTTTCCAGAATATCCCACCGATCAGGGCCGGTGCGAATTGGGCCACAGCTGAAAACGACATCAGGCCGATGGAAACCCGGGGTAAGAATCCGCCGAGGTAATGGAAATAAAAATAACCCAGCATCAGTACCAGAATGATGCTTCCCCGGCGGATGAGCAGGAGCAGACCGGTTAATTCGCTTCTCCGGGAAATGGCCGGGATCGGCAATCTCAGCAACACCGGCATAACCAGGTCATTACAGATCATGGTGCTCAGGGCGACGGTTTCGACAATGACCATGCCGGTGGCGGCGGATATCCCGCCAAGATAAACAATTAGGGTCAGCAATTGCTGCTTGCCGGCCATCGCCAAGGTCAAGCCAAAATAATCGTTATCGACACTGCCGGCGGCGAACTGCATCATTCCGGCAAAAGCCACCGGCAGCACAAAAATGTTGATGGCCAGAAGATAAAGTGGAAAAAGCCAGATGGCTTTGTTTAAATGCTCCTCGTTGACGTTTTCAACCACAATAACCTGAAATTGACGGGGCAGCAGGAGTATGGCCATCATTGACAAAAAGATATACATACTCCAATCGATGAAACTGAAGCCGCCGGCTTCTATTGTCAATAGATCTTCGAAAAGCGGATAAGATGGCTTGGGGGATTCGATGGCCAAGGCGCCATTAAGATGGGAATGACTGCGGGCGGCTTCGAACAGATCCGCAAAACCATTATAAAGTCCGTAGGTTACAAAAAGCCCTAATGCCAGAAAGGCCACGAGCTTTATGATCGACTCAAAGGCAATGGCGGCCACCAGGCCCTCGTGGCGCTCGGCGGCATCCAGGTGGCGTGTACCGAAAAAAATGGCAAACACGGCCAGCATCAGGGCGACATAAAAGGCAGTATCGCCAAGCACCGGTATATCGGCAAAAGTTGACGCTACCGAAATTTCAGGGTACTGATTGATCAGAAAAAAAGTGGTCGATATGGCTTTGATCTGTATGGCGATATAGGGGATGATACCCGCAACGGCAATGATAGTCACCACTCCACCCAAGGTCGAACTTTTGCCGTAACGGGATGCAATAAAATCAGCGATGGATGTAATGCGATGAACCTTGGAGATTCGGATTATTTTGCGCAGCACCAACCAGCCCAGCATCGCCATCAGGGTTGGACCGATGTAAATGGTAAGAAAGGATAGACCGCTGCGGGACGCATAACCCACGCTGCCGTAAAAGGTCCAGGCTGTGCAGTAGACCGCCAGAGAGAGAGCATAGATATAGGGATTGCTGATAATGCTGCGACCGGCATCTGCCCGTTTATCGCCATAATAGGCAATCACAAAAAGAAGACCGACATAACCGAAAGAAAAAAATAATATGATTCCGGTTTGTAACAATTATCGACCTCCCTTATCACCGGAATCATTTGCACGTTTTCTGGAATGGGAAAAAGTCACCAGGGCTGTGAGGCTGATTAGCAGACACCAGACACCAAAAATATAGATGTACAACAGCGGTAAGCCCAAGATCAGGACTTCCAGGTTTACCAGAGACAGGATCGGATAGTTTAACAAAAAACAGCCCAGCAGAAACAAGGCCACCAGGCGTTTATTTATTTTGCTGTCACGCGTCATGGGTCATATTTCTCCAGGCAGTTGAACGGGTGATACGGCAGGACTGACTGTATAACGACTCAAAATTCATGCAGCTTAATTCAACTCCGGTCCAAAAATCTTTCCATCCGGGGTGAGGCCCGTGACGTGAACCGTTGCTACCATAAACCAATCAGGACCCGGTGTCAATTTGGATTGTCACACCAGAGGGGGATGTGGTATTCTGGTTGGGTAGCCGTTCATGGGTTCTGGGTTCCGAGGCTTGTCCGCCTCCGTGGGTTCAAGGCTTAAACCATCAGATCTAAACCGAACCGATAATTCACTATCATTAAGGGAAAACACCCATGAGCAAAACGGTTTGAAAATATTAAAAAGCGACAGCCCTTAATCCTGAGCCTGCCAATGATTTGTGGCCCTGCCTTGCGCAACAGGTATAACCGCAATCTTATAAATTTGGTGATATCATGAAAGATGAAATATTGCAGTTTTTAATGGATCTATCGCCTTTTTCCGAGTTGCCGGAAGAAGAACTAGCACAGGTGGCTAGCCAGGCATCCATAAAAAAATATCCTAAAAAAACGACCCTGTCGGTCCAGGGCCGAACAACCTTGGAATGCGTCTATATTATCAAAAAAGGATCGCTGGAGTTATTCTACGAGATCGAGAATAAAAAAACGCTCAGTGCCTTGTTACAGCCGGGTGAAATTTTCGGCGGAATTTATATTCTCATGAATGCCGGTCTTTCGGTACGTACGGTGCAAACTGTCGATGATGCCACGCTGTACAGCCTGCCGCAAAATGTTTTTTTAGAGCTGTGCGCGCGCCATGATTTTTTCTATGATTATTTCGCCGAAAAGTTTCGCGACCGAATGTCATATGAAGCCTATGCGTCAGTTGCCACCTCCGTTCAGGTTCAGCATCTTCTCTCCCGGCTGGTCCCTTTTACATTTCTCACTGAAGAAGAAATCGAAAGGACCGCCGCGGCCATATCCATAGTTTACCATCCCAAAGATACCGTTTTATTTCACCAGGGTCGGGGCAAAGTAGAGCATCTGCACATCATCAGCAAAGGTGCGGCCGAACGTTATTTTGAAGAAAATGATGAAGAAAGGCTGCGCGGCTTACTGGGTGAAGGTGACATTTACGGCGGGATCTCCCTGCTATTAAACAACGGAATTCCCATCCGTACCCTGAGAACAACGGAAGATTCGCAATTTTATCTGTTACCCAAAGATATTTTTTTCGATATTTGCAAGCATAACGGAACCTTTTCCGACTATTTTACGGACACTTTTGGCAAGCGAATGCTGGATCGATCCTATGCCGAGATTATCAGCAGTAATTTTCGACCGCGGGAGGATACCGCCCAATTTTTCAACCTGCCCGTTGACAATGTCTATACCAGGGATCTGGTTGCCTGCGACCAGGACCTGCCGATACAAGCCGCGGCAGCCATCATGACCGAACACAATTCAAGCTCCATTTTCATACGCGAGCCGGGTGCTGATCTGGTGGGGGTTGTCACCGATAATGATCTGAGAAAGAAGGTAACCGCCGCAGGTCTGGATGTATTAAAACCCGTTTCCACGATCATGTCTTCCCCGCTGCGCACCGTTTCTTCTAAGGCCCTTGTATTTGAAGCACTGCTGGAGATGATGCAACACAATATTAAGCACCTTGGCGTCCGGGATGCAAACAACCAGATCACCGGTGTCATCACCAACCGGGATCTGTTGAAAGTCCAGGGACAGTCGCCTGTATTTATTGTGCGAGAAATTTCAGGGGCCAAGTTGATTAACCAGGTGGTACAGATTCACCGACAGGTTCCCCGACTGATTCAAACGCTGATCAATACAGGGGCCAAAGCCCAGAATATCACCCGCTTTTTAACGACCGTGTCTGAAGCCATTTTAAAGAAAATCATTGGTTTCGCGCTGGATGAAATGCCCTCTCCACCGGCAAAATTTGTTTTCATGGTGCTGGGCAGTGAAGGCCGCCAGGAGCAAACTCTGAAAACCGATCAAGACAATGCGATTATCTTTGAGGATGTGCCTGACAGCTCCCGTGATGAGGTGATGACTTATTTTTTGTCCCTGGGAGAAAAGGTCTGCAACTGGTTGAACGAAGCCGGCTATGATTTCTGCAAAGGCGGCGTTATGGCCAAAAACCCCCAATGGTGCCAGCCGCTGGTTCGGTGGAAGAAATATTTCTCAGAATGGATACACACAGCCGCGCCGGAAGCCCTGCTTCAGGCCAGTATCTTTTTTGACTTTCGCGGTGCTTATGGAGATTTGGATCTCATCGACAATTTGCGTAAGCACCTTTTTGACTCCCTGGGCCAATGGCCGGGCTTTTTCCGCCACCTGACAGAAAATGCCTTATTTTTTACACCGCCGATTGGTTTTTTCAGAAATTTTCTGGTCGAGTCCAGGGGCGCGCATCGCGACACGTTTAATATCAAGGCGGCTATGCAGCCGGTGGTGGACTATGCCCGTATCTATGCATTACAGCATAAAATTGAAGAGACCAACACCTTCGAGAGGATCAATCAGCTTCTCAGCCGAAAAAAAATCTCACCCCAGGAACACAATGAGCTGGAAACAGCTTACAGTTATCTGATGCAGCAACGGTTTGTCACCCAGGTAAAGGCGGCGATGGAGGATAATGGGCAACCCGATAACTATATAAATCCTAAACACCTCTCCCGTATAGAACAAACCATGCTCAAAGAGATTTTTAAAAGAATTGAGAAATTCCAGGGTAAACTCAGCTTTGATTTTACCGGACAGGTTTAGTGCCAGGGGTTTAGAGGTTGAAAGGTTAAGGGATCTGAATCGCTTTCGGATATTGCGCTCTTATTTGCATATAACTGAAAAACTAAAAAGATGTCCCTCAATTTTCTTACATGATTCTTCCAACCTCTGATAGGTCTTCCCATTGTGTCTCACAATGACTGACTGCATTACCGTTTTTAAATACCGAAACAGGTAGCGTTGAATACAGGTAAGACAATCTCCTCCAGGCAGAAATCATCTGCAGCAGTTCGATATTTGGTCAACTGATAGCGCAAGCTTGGATTGAGCTGCTTGACCATGGAATCCATGTATTTGATTGAACCACTGCGACATAGTTGTTGTCTTGTTTTTTCGTCCAGGCCGGCGTCGGAAGCCCCTTCATACAGTGGGCAATGATGGCACTTAAATTTGACCTTATGAGGACCTTCTTCCATAATTTCAGCCGCAATACCAAACCCCTCGGGAACTGCTTTCACTATCGCGTAGGCGGTCGTCGCGTCAAAGGCTTTGATACCGGAGTTAGCCTTTATGAATCTACCCTGTATTTTTCCGGTATTTTCACACATTTGACTCTCCAGGTCTATGGCCTTGGCCATACCCAATTCTTGACCGACGGTAGTTATGTATAGATGGTGAAAGGTAAACGCAGCCTTGGCGCCATTAAACGTTTCATCGGTTTCCATTTTTAATCACTCCTCTTTTTGGAGGGCTCGATCATAGCGCATCGCCGTTAGACGTAAGGATGTCTCTCGTTTCAAATGGGTGCCCTCAGTGTATAAATTATTGAGTAATTTGAAATGAATTGTAGTCCCCGGGCAGAACCCCATGGTTCCGGCAGGGGCCTGGAAAGCACATTTTAAGGGGTTTCTCCATTGAATCGATCCTTAACTTTTAAATTAAAGCCTAAAGTAAATAGGATCAATTTTCAGCAGAGATAGAGAATCAGAAGATGAAGCGCCCTTAGCAGACGAGCAGACAAGAACAGATACAACACATTGGGGGAGGTCGAGTCCATTTGCGAACGAACGCCAACCAGATGGCAATTTAATAACGCGATTTTGTTTGAAGGTCAAGAAAAATGAATGTGATCTGTATTGCAACTTGACGAATATTTTTGCATTTTGATATCTAAAACCGGTATATGGTGACCCATAACAACTAATAGAAGGATATTGTCTTTATGCTTTGACAGAACCAAACATCATCAGGGTACTATTCATAAATTAATTCCGGAAATGTTGGATTCCCCGATATTGCGAAGGAGACATAGACAATGACGGCCACTACTCCACCAAAAACTGATGTTTCCCGCAGCGCATCCTCTGGGTCCGGTGTCCAAAAGGATGAAAGGTATCCCTTTACGCCACTGAATACAAAACTCTACCTCCCGCCGCTGCAACCTGCATGGATTTCGCGGCCGCGCCTGCTCAAACGAATGGATGAAGGGTTTGAGCGTAAGTTTACACTCATATCCGCTCCGGCCGGTTTTGGCAAGACCACCCTTTTGGTTGAATGGCTGCACCAGAAAAAGATACCGGTGGCCTGGTTGTCTGTTGACCAAAAAGACAATGACCCGGTGCAATTTCTGACCTATGTCATCTCCTCAACCGCCGCCTCTCGAATCCATCCTGATAAACTTGATCAATGACATTGGCTCCATCCCGACAGATGCGACCCTCGTTCTTGATGACTATCATGCGGTGGATGCCAAACCAATTCATGATCTGATTACATTTTTGCTAGATCACCTGCCAGAGCACATGCACCTGATCATGGCTACCCGCTCTGACCCCCCTTTGCTTCTGGCTCGATTGCGCAGCCAGAACCAGCTGACCGAGCTGCGCGCGGCTGATCTCAGTTTCACAACCGAGGAAACCGCCGACCTCTTCCATAAAAGCTTGAATTTGCAACTATCAGCCCATGATATTGATTTGCTCGAAACGCGCACCGAAGGGTGGATTGCCGGATTGCAGCTGGCAGCGCTATCGCTCCAGGGGCGTAAAGATCCATCCAATTTCCTCAAAGCGTTCAAGGGGGAGCATCGATATATTGCGGACTATCTAACCGAAGAAGTGTTGAACCGCCAACCCGAACAACTTCGTAATTTTTTGCTGCAGACATCCATTCTCGAGCGTCTGTCCGGTTCGCTCTGCGATGCCGTCACCGGGCAGGAGAACAGCGGGCAGATCTTGCACACGCTGGAACAGGCCAATATGTTTGTTATCCCGCTTGACGAAGAACGTTGCTGGTACCGCTACCACCATCTTTTTGCCGATTTGCTCGCGCAACGCTTACGAATGAACCAGGGTGATCAGTTGGCTGAGCTCCATCGCCGGGCAAGCCAATGGTTTGCGAAAAATGATTTTAAAAACGAAGCGGTGGATCACGCGTTTTTTGCTCAGGATTATGTTCAGGCAGTTCAGCTGATTGAAGAAATTGCTGAAATCGACTGGGATCGTGCCCGGGAAAGTCGGCTTTTGCGATGGCTCAAAGAGCTGCCGGATGAACAAATAGACGCTAATCCGAAGCTTTGTATCTTTTATGCCCGGGAATTGTTTAAAAGCGGATACCTGGATGATGCTGAAAAGAAATTGCAAGCTGCCGAACAAATACTCGAATCCACTTCTATCAGTGATTTGAACAAGGAGGGCTTGCTGGGAAGGATTGCGGTTATTCGCGCCTACATATCTAGTCGAACCGGTGATCTCTCCCGCACCATCACCTTCTCAAGCCGGGCCCTGAAGTTGCTCCCCGAGAGGGATTTAAACTGGCGAAGTGTGGCCGCCACGATGTTAGGGTTTGGCTATGGTTCGGACAAGTTGGTTAAATCACAGCAGGCTTTTATCGAGGCCATGAAGATTAGCAAAGCCGCCGGCAATTTATATTATCACATATTTGCCGGTAGTTGCCTGGGGTCGGTTATGGCGAGACGTGGCAAGTTTAAGGAGGCAAAAGATATTAGCCGGCAGTTGCTGAGTCTTGCGATTGAAAATGGCATTGAACAGACCGGAATTGGTGGCTCCCTGTATGGAAACCTGGGTACGATTTTGTGTGAATGGAATGATCTTGACGAAGGGATTCGCCTGCTCAATAAAGGCATCGAACTGAGTGAATTGGGACGTGATCCAGTGATCGTAGCGAGCGGCCAGCTTGGTTTACTGAGGGCATTAATGTATCGGATGGATTTTGCCGGAGCGTTTAAACTTATGGAGAATATAAATGAGCGCGCGGGTAATTTTGTGCTGCCCCCCTGGATTACGAATACCATTTCTGCTCTCAATGTGTTTTTCTGGCTGGGCAGCGGCAACCTGAATGCAGCCTTACAATGGGCACAAGAACGCGGATTGAGTATTGATGATAAGCTAGATGGCTTGCATGAGGTGGAGTATT
>CAMYNZ010000230.1:0-9991 GCA_947259865.1 uncultured Desulfobacterales bacterium
GCTTAGGGGCCCGGCGCGTGATTGCGTCCTGTTCCCTGATTCTTGGCATCGGTGTCATTTTAATGGGGACGGTAAAAACGCTGCCTCTTGCCTGTCTATTTTTTGCCGTTGCCGGACTGGGTGCTACCGGTATGTGGACTCCCGTGCTTACGGTTGTTCAACGATGGTTCAGCCTCGAAAAAAGAGGCATGGCCCTGGGAATCATTTCTACGGGATACGGTTTGGGATTTGCCACCATGGGAGTCGCTTTCCCATGGATTGTCGGTCACTTTGAATGGCGCTTTGCCTGGTATTTTTTAGGATCCGGCGCCTTAATAATGGTTTTATTCAACGGCCTGCTGATAAAAAGCGATCCCGAATCGAGCGGTTATCTGCCCTGGGGCCAGCAAGAGCCCGGTGATCCGGCCAGCGTTGCCCACAAGCCGGGACAAAACAGCAATTGGTCGATAAAAATGGCTTTTCAAGACCCTACGTTTTGGATTATCGGCGCATCCTATTTTTGCATTTCATACAGCCTTTACGGCATTACAACTTTCATGGTGGATTACGCCAGATTCGATGTGGGGCTACCCCTTTCCAGAGCCAGTTTCCTGGCAACGATTCACGGTATCTGCATGTTGCCGGGGGTGCTAACGATCCTGCCGCTTTCTGATCACCTGGGCCGAAAAAAAACCATTCTGCTCTGTAATTTTTTTATAACCGTTATTTTGATCGGTATTTTATTCATCGGGGATTCCTGGATAATGCTGTATTTTCTTATTGGAATCATGGCGGTTTTCTACGGCGCTATTTGGCCGATTTATGGTGTCTGTGCCGGCGACTATTTCCCCAAAGAGGTCATGGGAACGGTGATCGGTGCCTGGACCCCTTTCTATGGTGGCGGTGCCATTATTGCAAATTGGGTCAGCGGAATTTTGCGGGATACAACCGGCAGTTATGATGTGGCCTTTATCATCAACGCAGTGATGGCCGCCATCGGATTCGTGCTGTTTTTTAAGGTAAAAAAAGCACCCGGCACTTTTGCTTAGACGTTTGCACGCTTTTTATCCTTCTGTTCGGGCTGCAATCAGGGCGGCACCTATGGCGCCGATAACCTGAGCCTTGGGGGACACTTCAATCGATTGCCCGCATTTTTCTTCGAGCGCCCTGACAACTCCCGAATTCTTGGCGACGCCTCCGGTCATCATGACCGGGGGAGTTAAACCGATACGACTTGCCATGGCCATCACTCTTGAACTGATAGATTTGTGAATACCCGCGATGATGTTACGGCGCTTCTCACCTTTAGCGATAAGTGAGATGACCTCCGATTCGGCAAATACCGTGCAAAGACTGCTTATGGTTGCAGGCTGTTCAGCTTTTTGAGAAAAATGACCAAACTCATTTAAATCCACCTCGAGTGCCCGGGCCATAACCTCCAGAAATCTGCCGGTCCCGGCGGCGCATTTGTCATTCATGGCAAAATCTTTAACATTGCCGTTTTCATCAATTACGATGGCTTTACTGTCCTGACCGCCGATATCTATGATAGATCGCACGGCCGGATTCATAAAATGGGCACCGGCCGCATGGCAAGTAATTTCAGTTATGGCCTTGTCGGCAAAAGTTACACTGTTTCTGCCATAACCGGTTGCGATAATTCGTGTTGGAGAACCCGGATCAAGCTTCATTTGCGACATAGTTTCTTCAAAAACCTTTTTGCCGGCTTTTTCGGCACTATACCCCGTCAGCATAAGGTTTTCACCGATAAGTTTCCCCTCTTTTAGTATGGCCACCTTGGCGGTTATAGAGCCGACATCAATTCCGACTGTAATCATAGTTTCCTCTTCTAGCGCCCATATGGCTGTGAGTGGATCGGATTTGACCTTTGAATATTACCAAAGATTCTTTGGCAATGACATTTTCCTGCATTGGCCTTTTTTAATTTCCGAAATCAACTCACGCAGGGTATGCACCGGATTGTCAAAAACCGTAAAAGCCGCTCCGACCCGGTCCCTTTTGTGGCAATGCAGATCAATCTTCATTGGCAGGCTTCTAAATCAAATTGGGTTAAAAGTCAATTGCCGGGGGAGACTGCTGAATATTTTAATATAAAGGGCTATAAAATTGAGGCTCAGATTTAAAATCCCCACCGATATATAGGCCGGATTTCACATCCGGCATCTATGCACTGCCAAATTAAGTAGGGGCTGCGGCCTTATCCATTTTTGCTTGACTAATTCATAATGTAGCTTTAATGTAGCTTAATTGGATTAACCGAATGATGCTTTTCGCAGTCCGCTGAAACACAATGCGCTGTCTTAAGTGACGGATAAATGGATTTTATAAGCAGAATTGCAAGTTTTTCACCGGTCCCGGCAGGGGGTGCAGCGGTCGCCAACTGTTTCTGCCTGGCGATGGCATTGATATACAAAGTCGTGCTGTTTGAAGCCGAACGCAATTACCACAACCCCGAAATGAGTCAAAATCTTTTGAGTGCCAAAAAAGAAATCGAGCGGTTATTGCGGGATGCCGAACGGCTGGTAGATGAAGATTCGGAAACCTATTTAAAGTTTGCTGAGTCACGGCGCGCAGGGGATAAAGCGCAGATGAAGCAGCACTTCAATGAAATCATTGAAGTCAGCATGAAGATCATGGAAAAATCCGATACCGGTTTCCGATGGATTGAGCAGCTCCATAAAATCATTCCGCCGCAGATGGCCACCCATTTATTGATCGCCGGCGAGTTGCTGATGGGGGCCATCAACGGAACTGTCCATATTGTAAAAGCAAATTTACAGATTCTCAAATCCCCGGAAAAAAGAGAAAATTACGCAAAACGATTGTACCGCCTGCACCTGGAATATAAAAACCGCCATCAAATTATTATTGAGGAATTGGGTCAATTCTCGGAGGCCGAATAACAATTCCATCGAAAATACTCTCTTACCTGCTTAGAACTTGGATGGCTTAACGAGCATCCCGGGGAAATGATCAACCCACCATCAATTGTGATGGGCAAACCAAAGGCGTTTTTATCGTGGACAACGATAATAAAACGGAAAACACAGAGACAAAAAATCCTGCCGTTGAGCTTTCAAGCAACAAGGTGAAGTTCGAGATTTACGGCGAGGAAATGATCGAGAAGAAGGTCAAGTCAAGTGGGAACAGTGGCAGGGTCTACTTGCCGCCGAACTGGGTCGGCCACCAGGTCAAGATCATTAGAATTGACTGATTGCCGGCAGCGTCCGCTTTTCACTTAATCTTAACCTTGAATTAACCTGATGAGGAATCTATCTGTGGATAACGTGGTTATAAGAAAATTAAAAACCGTTGATGCGGATGATATCAGCAAGATTTACAGCGCCATCACCCAAAAATCGGTTAAAACCGATTTTAAAAATCTAATTGAAAAACATGCACAAAGAGATGAGGATGCATGTTTTGTTGCCGAACTCGACGGAAAGGTTGTGGGATTTATGATTAGCTATATCCTGACCCTGGGATTTGGCATCGAAAAAAGCGCCTGGATCGCTACTCTGGGAGTGGACCCCAAATACATGGGGCAGGGCCTGGGCGCCAGAATGGCCGAAGAGATTTTTAAATTCTACACCGCAGAAGGTATTAAAAACGTCTACACATCGGTGAGGTGGGATTCAACCGATCTCTTATCATTTTTCAAGACCCTCGGTTTTGACCGCAGCCATTTTATCAATCTCCGCAAAGTGCTGGAATAGAAATACTGGATGCTGGATCCTCGAAACCGGCGACCGTATCAGTTACAAGCCGCAAAGTACCTTCCAAATTGAATGCTTCCGGGTTCCCCATACAACGCAAAGGTTCAGGGTTCAAGGTTGAGGATTGAGCAAAACCGGTCTCCCAAATTACTAAGAGTTATAGGAAAACTAGCGACGCTTGTGGCTTCCTCCATTGGTTAATTGTTACATAAGACAGCAATACCTCACGCTTAAGCTGTTTAAACCTTGAACTTTGAACCTTGAACTTTCCGGCATCTCCCCATGCTCTTGAAGATATCGCTGAATGAGTTCACTTTCCCTTTGGGAATACAGTCTAGCCTCTTCATATTCAAACAAAGCGGCATTTTTATTTTCCGCCAGCTGCTCCAGTAAATCCCGCCGGAGATTAGGTGTGCCTTTAATTGCCAGCACATTATGCGCTTCGTCCAGCAATTGGTAGACGCCTTCAGCCTGTGGAAGTTGGTTTAGGGTCTCTTCGTTAAAGGTCAACCAGGGTTGCGGGGGCGAAGGATTGCAGAGTAGCTGCAAACGCACATCACATTGTAAGCAGCGCCGGGCCTCCTTTAGGGCCTGTTCCTCTTTGTATCCGAGAGAGACTTCCGCAAATCCCTGACGACGAGCCTCCATCTCAAGTTCCGGCACTATTTCCCTGGGCCAGGCCGCAAAGTCTTGATCCTTGCCGAAACGTGGGTTTGGCGCATCCCTCTGGAAGAGTACTTCCTCGATATCTCCCGTGCCGCCGAGGGCTTGATCGATGGCAGCCGCTGCTTTTCGCCCGGCAGCTACCGCATGAATAATTGCACCCGATGCTTCGGCAACATCCCCACCGGCATAGACTCCCGACATTCCGGTTTCAAGGGATTCCCGGTCAACCACCATCAATCCATCATCCGTGGAAATCGAACAATTTTTATCCAAAAATGATAATTCAGCGACTTGCCCTGCGGCCAGGATAACCTGATCCACCACGATACATTCTTTGGACTCACCGAATTGGGGGCAAAATTTCCCTTGCTCATCGAATACACCGGTGCACTCTAGGAGGTCCAGACCCGTAACCCTACCTGCTTTGCTCAGGATTTTATCGGGACCCCAGGAGGGTAATATATTAACACCTTCTGCAACAGCACCATCTATTTCCCACTGTCTGGCGGGCATTTCTTCCATACATTCCAGACAGGCCAGTGACACATTTTGGGCCCCGCAGCGTAAGGCCGTCAACGCCACGTCAACGGCCACACTGCCGCCGCCGATCACTACCACCTTATCCCTGAGAGGGACATCCTCTCCTCCAGCCACCTGCCTTAAAAATTCAACACCATAAATCACATCGGGCATATCGCAACCCGCGAAGGGGATACGACGGCTCAACTGGGCACCGAGACCCAGAAAAACGGCATCATAGCCGTCGTTTTTGAGTCCTTCCAGGCTAAAATCTTTACCCAAAGTCACATTGGGCTTAAAATCGACCCCCAGGCTAAATATTTCATTGATTTCGTCATCAATAACATCCCGGGGTAAACGATATCTGGGTATGGCGTAACGCAGCATACCACCTGCTTTTGGGTTGGCCTCAAACACCGTAACCGCGTGTCCTTTTTTTCTAAGATAAAAAGCGACCGTCAAGCCTGCCGGTCCCGAACCGACCACGGCGACTTTTTTGCCGCTATTATCATGGGTCAGGGAATTATTTTTCCAAACCCCATTTTTCCCATCGGCGGCATACCTTTTCAGCGCGCAAATAGCAATGGATTCGTTCACCTCTGCGCGACGGCAGGATTCTTCGCAGGGGTGAATGCAGACCCTTCCCAAAATGCCGGGGAAAGGAACCTTTTCACGTACAACCGCATTGGCCTCGTCCCGTTTACCCTGAGCAATCAGTCTCAAATACGCGGGCACATCGATATGGGCCGGACAGGCTTCTTTGCAAGGAACCAGATCCTCCTCTTTTTTTCCCGGGCGAACCGATTTGTCCACCAGCGCGCCGGTCGGGCAGACCTCGACACATGCGGTGCAAAACTTGCAGCCGGATTCTGCCAGGGTCGGCGCCAGTGTACCGACCTGCACGAGACCGTTGGCGTCATAGATAAATCCGATGGCCTCAATTTCTCTGAGATCCCGACAGGCTCTGACACACCGGGTACAACCGATACAAAGATTATAATCCCTTTCAAAAAGCGGTTGTTCACGTATCACCGGATAATCGGTAGGTGCCCACTTCGGGGTGGCATCCGAAATACCGACGTAATTGGCTACTTTCTGCAATTCACAGTGCCCGAATTGAGAACAACACCGTTCATTTTCCGGGACGTTGGCAGAGCACTGGGTCCGCGAGCATCCTTCCTGCTGGGCACATATCATACAGGCATGACGATGGCGGGCCAGAATGGGTATCAGGTTTTCCTGTCTTTTGGATTTAATCCGGTTATTATTAGTGGCAACGACCATTCCCTGTTGGACCCCGGTGGCACAGGATTCCACCAGGTCAGTTTGATCTTCGATCTCAACCACGCAAATGCCACATCCCTTGCCGGATTCTCCCGGCATGCTATTTTCGATGTTGATATCCTTCTGTATAACAAACTCGCCAGCAGTACTTCCTTTTGCCGGTGGGAGATCGGGATGATAGCAAAGCGTGGGAATGTATATTCCCGCCTCCCGAGCAGATTCCAGAATGCTTGTCCCGGCAGGCACCTGAATCTGCTGGTCATCGATGACCAATCTAATGATTTCTGTACGCATCTTTGAATCCATAATCGGCTAACGTAACGCATCCTCGCTGTTAAGCACCTTGCTGATCGCAGTAGAGCTTTCAGCCCATTTTTCTTATGGCCTTCCGTTCAGCTTAGTGCTTTCAGCTTTCAGCTGGCCCCACAGGGGCCGCAGCTTTCCAGCTTTCAAGCTTTCCAGCATTCCAGCCTATTCGCTTTCAGCTTTAAGCTGATTTTTTTATTTTCTTTTTGGCTTTCCCCTTCTGGCACAATGTATGACCAAAGAGCGCCGCACCGGCTGCACCGGCGATCTGGGTATCCCAATCGGTGGTCAAACGCTCCAGACCGACTCTGGGCATCAATCGATCCATGACACCGCGATTTTTAGCCATTCCCCCGGTTACGGCAAATTCAGGTTTGACACCAACCCGCTCCACCAGCGAATAAATCTGCTCGGCCATGGCCTTGCAGTAGGCCGCCAGCACTTCTTCGGTACTCCAGCCTTTTCGCAAGAGTCCGATGGCTTCTGATTTGGCATATACCACGCAGGTACTGGAAACTGCGGGCGGTTCTTTACCTTTGAATTCAAATGACCGGTCACCGACATTATTTATGGGTACGCCCACAAGATCGGAAAATACTTCCATACCACGGCCGGTTCCGGCAGCACATTTGTCGTTCATCAAAAAATTGGTTACTTTGCCCTTCTCGTCACACTGAATCGCTTTAATGTCCTGGCCGCCGACATCAAGAACCGTTCGGACCTTGGGGCCATAAATAAAAATGGCCCCGCGCGCAAGGCAGGCAATTTCGGTAAGCGTGCGGTCGGCAAAAGGTATATTGACCCGGCCGTATCCGGTCCCGATGCAATAATCCATGCGTTCCTCGGGCAGCCTATCGGCCGCATCCATGGCGATATTCAAAGCATTACGGGCACTGTCGGGACTGTCCGCACCGGTGCGCATATTGCTATAAGCATATATTTGGCCATCGGCAACGATTACGGCCTGGGAACTGACAGAGCCTACATCGATACCCACAGTAACATATTGAGCATCCTGCCATTTAACATCCGGATTTACCCAGTTGGTCTCAGTCCATCTCCAGATTTCTTGTTTGGTTTCTTCAGTCATTACTAATTTCCTGCTCACATGAATTCGGATTTCGGATATATCGCGGCTGGAAGCCTCTCCCACCCATGCATTATCAATATGTGGGAGCGGCTTCCAGCCGCGATCGAAAGGCATCCATCCGAATTTTAATCCTGCTATAAGCGGGGGCAATCCACCAAAGATCTTTGGCGGATCAAACCGCTTCAAGAGTTTTTACACTTATTTCTGTGACATGACACTAGAAGCCATCTCCAAAATAGTAGATCGCGTTCAAGGGCCCCGCTGATGCGGGATTACATGTCGAATCTAAACATATTAAGGTATGCATCAAGGCGTTCCGCGGTTTGAAAGCGGAGTCCGCAAAAGTACTCTGGCGGATGAGCAGTACATTTTAAACTGGATCGCAACGCAGCCTTCGGACACAAGATGGGGCTTGTCCGCCTCAGGCGTGGTTTTGAAACCACTTCTAGGCAGTTTCAGCGGCAACAACTGCCGCCCCGGTTGCAGCGCCGAATTCAGGCTCGTCCGGAACGTAAAGTTTGTCCAGTTTCAATTCGCGTTTCATGGATGCCACAAATCCAGGGTTACGACCGACTCCTCCGACAATGACAACATCTTCATACACACCGATACGCCGAATCATGGAGACAATGCGGTTGGAGATGGCATCATGGATAGCCTTGCTGATATCTGGTTTGGGCGTTTTTGCATGAATCAAGCCAACAACCTCAGATTCGGCAAAGACCACGCACTGCGCATTCATGGAAATTTCTTTGTCGGATTGCAAAGACAGCGGCCCCATATCCTCAAGGGTAACCTCAAGCGCTCTGGCCATGGCTTCGACAAACGCACCTGCACCGGCGGCACATTTTTCATTGATGACAAAATCAAGCGGTTCACCGTTTTCATCAATTTTGGCGGCCCTGCCCTCTTCGGCGCCTACATC
Source organism: uncultured Desulfobacterales bacterium (assembly GCA_947259865.1). The sequence continues at coordinate 8,507 of CAMYNZ010000230.1, forward strand.
AACAACGGTTCTGGCGTTGGGATTATGAAAGTTAGCGGCCCTGGCCATGGCGGTGATTTCATTTATGGTATCAGCCGCCATCTTTATGGCCTTCTGTCCGGAGCCGGTACCGATGATTTTCTTGATATCATCATTTGAAATCCCGGCCGCCTTAATGGCCCTGTCAAGAGAATCCGCCACGGCCTTTTCTTGATCAAACCCGGTCAGAACGGATCCCTTACCGATGATTTGCCCATCTTCTATTATGACGGTTTTGGTGTTTTTGGCACCACAATCGATTCCCGCAGTTATCATTTTAAAAAAAATCCATCAAAATATAAACTGGTGTGCAGGCCGATGTTTATACCGTTCCTGAAATTGTTCAATAGCCAATATGTAATTGCTAATCGTAACATTTGAATACTATTTAGAACATTAAATATATTTTGGGATAGTTTATTGGGAACGATATCGATTTTTTATATTCGTCCGGCTGAATTTATTGACCCCAGTTTAAACCGGCAAACAATTGGTCGGCATTTTGATCCAGCATGTTTTTCAATTCGATTAGATAGGCCGGTTTTTCCTCATTTTTCCATCGGGGATAACCGCCGCGCCAGACATACTGGATGAGCTGATGAAACACGGCTCTGCTAAATGTGTACTCGCCAATCATCACTTCTTGAGCGTCCCCATCCACAACAAACTGAATTTCAATCGTCTCGCCAAATTCCTCAATGATGGACCTTACCTGTGCCTGAGTTAAATAACCTGCGGGATTTTGTTTGAAATTATCGGGTTCTTCCGGAAACGGGAAACAGGTATATAATTTTCCGATAAACCCCGTATAGCGAACACCATGAATGGCACCCATGAGATCTCCAATATTTTCACGCTCAGCGATGATATAAACAGGCCATGCCGCCCTGAAAGTTTGGTTATCTATCTGTCCGGGTATTTCCCCAAGCCGATGACAAAAGGCATCGGCAAACAAAAAATACCGCTCAAGTAACAGCATATCGGTCTCGATGTTAAAAAAGCCAAAGGCGATCGCCCCGTGGCTTGATGATTCAAATGCCAGCGGCATAGCAACTCCCAAGTTTTTGTACCACAGCGGTGGCTGGAAACGATTTTTTAAGTATGAGGTTCTTCTCTACTGTAGTTGAAGAAAAGGGTCCAAGCCCGCCACATAAACGGCGGATAAAGATTCCAGGGGTCAAGGATTCAAGGTTCAGGGTTCTCTCTTTAGTCGAATTGAGCAAAGATGGGTTCCCCTACTTCTTCTGAATTTGTCCTTTCAAACCATAATCGCGAGCAAACTGGGTCTTATTCGTCAAGCCATAGACCTTGAGGGTAAGCTCCCTAGCCAATTGCCATGCCTCTATATCCTCAAATCGTTCTATTTTCATCTGAAATCCTTTCAGATCTCGCAAATCAATAGTTCAGATTCGATGCGCACCTGCAACCACCGAACCCAGAACCCTGAACCTTGAACCCTGAACCTTA
>CAMYNZ010000230.1:10066-13208 GCA_947259865.1 uncultured Desulfobacterales bacterium
TGTGCATCCAGCAGGCCCTGGTCATACATATAGGTGCTCACCCGGACCCCGCAAAAAGTACCCTGGCATGCACCTTTGCCGACACGACTGCGCAGCCCGATGGACTTGAGATCCGGTCGACCGATTTGTTCGCGAATCGATGCGATAATTGCATCTACGGCGCTTTTGGGAACCATTTCGCACTCGCACAGCAGAATGTCCTCCGGGTCGTGATCTTTAAGCCACAGCTTGGGTGCCAGTCCCGGTTGGGTCCATTTGACAGGCTGGGCCTCTGGCAGAGGATCTGTGCTGGTCCTGCAGGGCTGCGAAACCCCCAGTCGCTGACAGACCAGATCCGCTGTTTTTTCCGCCATCAACCGATAGGTGGTGAGCTTTCCCCCGCTAATCGTGACAAAATTATCAAGGCCGTCTGTGGCATGATCCAGCAGCGCAAACCCCCGGCTGACACTGCGATCATCACCGGCGGATTGCGAGCTGACCAATGGCCTGACGCCGGCATAGGCCCGGATGTATCGCGTCGTCTCCAAAACAGGAATCATCGCGGCAGCTTCACCGACGATGGAATCCACTTCCTCGACCGTAGGGTGAACGTCGTCCAGGTTGTCGATGCGGACCGAAGTCGTTCCGAGGATGGAAACCGTGCCCCCCGGAACCAGAATATCTGCGTTTGCCGAGGGACGCAAGCGGTTTACCACGCGCCGGGTGATCCGGTTGTGGGTGATCAAAAGACTGCCCTGAGAATAAACAATATTGACGCCAACACCGGCTAAACCGGCGATTATAGCGGCCCAGGCACCCGTGGCGTTGACAACCTGTTCAGCTTCGATCAGTATTTCCTGACCGGTGACTTTGTCAAGCAATCGTGTGGCCAGGATTTTGTTTTTATTTTTCTCAAATCCGACCACTTCTGTAAAACGCAGCAAGGTTGATCCCAGTTGCTGGGCCTGAAAGATATTTTCCATGGAAAGCTTGAATGGATCGATGCAGGCATCTTCCACCATGTAAGCGGCGATCAATTTATCTGAAAGGGTTGGTTCGAGTTCACGGGCTGCATGGGGGTCTAATTCTTTAACCGGTATATTGCACTGTGAACACAGATGGGGAAAATCGGCGACATATTTTTCATCGTCACCCTGGACGGCAACGAACAGTCCACCGGTATCTTCAATGCATTGGGGTGCCAGACGTTTCAGCATCTCGGCTTCTTGCCGGCACTCCGCTGCGCTGCCCTGATCAGAAAAAACATATCGCCCGCCGCTATGCAGAAGTCCATGATTGGCCCCGGAGGCCCCGGCATTGATATCATTTTGTTCGACCAGGATACATTTTACACCTCGCAGGGCAAGATCCCGGGCAATGCCGGTGCCTGTTGCGCCACCGCCGATGATTAACACTTGTGTACTTATCGCAGACATGATTGCAGAATTCCTTAAAACCGATAAAATGTTGGATATTTTATTACTCTCAATTCGAGTAACATTCAACAAATTTTAATCATTTAGATAGATTGAAAAGGGGTGGTGACAACATCCTGTTTAAAAGTGGTTTGGAGAGGATGGTCTGAAGAAATTACGGAACCCGTATTCGCGCCAAACGTCTTTATATAAATAGCGCTTTGTGGGGTTTGAGGATCACCCCGGGGCCAGGAGAGGATCACTGCTAATGATGCCGTCAACACCCATTTCAACGACCCTTTTGATTTCATCAGCAGTATCGGCATTATATGGGAAAACCCGGATGTCGGCTGTATGCATCATTTTGACCTGATCAGGGGTCAATATTTGGTGGTTGGGATGCCATGATATCACCCCTATCCGGTTGCATTTTTCTATGGTGTCTCTATCGGCCGGCTGTCTGGAGATCAGCCCCAGTGCGGGCGAATGATTAATGCGCGATAAACGCCTGAGGATTCTGTAATCAAAACTGGAGATCAAAACGAAATCTGCGATTGATCTGCTGCTGATGAGATCCAAGACTTGATGTTCAATGGCGTCTGCTGGGTGGCGGGCTTCATATGAATGCGGCTTGATTTCAATATTGACCAGAGCCCTGCCATTGGCCAAATCCAGAACTTCACATAATTCCGGAATCTGTTCCCCGGCAAAATCCGGATTGAACCAGCTGCCGGCATCCAGTTTCTTCAGTTGCTTGAGCGTATAGTTTTGGACCTGGCCATGTCCATCTGTTGTGCGCTCAAGGGTCGCATCATGTATAACCACCAATTTACGGTCTTTACTCAAGGTCACATCGAGTTCAATCATCGGAACATCGGCATCCAGGGCTGCGTTGAAGGCGATGAGGGTATTTTCAGGATAGCTTGCACGATAGCCCCTATGGGCGATAAACCACGGCGGTTTGAAATTATGGAATTTTGCAAATAAAAACCCCGACCTGAAAGACGGGGTTTTATAAATATATTCTAACGATTTAATGTAGAAAAATCAACGAAAGATCCGGGATCTTTGCATACGGATCATGTCCGAATTAGTTGCAATTAATTGAGGGGTCGGGGTGTTTTTTTCACGACAAGATGATCGCCCCGGTGCTGCTAATGGGCAGAGGGCTATTGCCGCCGAGAAAGGCAAAACACGGCGTAGGTTCTTGTTGGCGTGACAGTTTTAAATAGCCGGCAGTAAAATGCGAGGCAGTTGCCGCTGTCAGGCTTGGCAGGCAACAACCCGGCATCTTGCCGTGAAAAAAATACCCCGACCCCTGAATTAATTAAAGCAGAATAAACTTTTACCTTTAATTGGCCAGTTGTGATCCCTTGGACCCTCTTCTCCAACAAAAGTGGAGAAGAACCTTACTTACTAATTCCCGATACGATCTCCAGTTTGCTTATCAAATAAATGAAGTTTTTGAGGAGGTATTTCTAAGGGCAAAATCGCGTTTTTTACAAAGTGATGCACATCCGGCAGACGAACCGTTAGTAATGTATTATCTTCTCCGAAATGTGCGTGAACCAGGGTATCCGCACCCAGCACTTCGACATGGTCCACATTTAGATTCAAGTCACCTTGCTTTTAATCTGCGATTTCAAAATGTTCCGGACGAATGCCCAAGGTGACTTCCTGTCCTTTATAGCCTGAAAATTCATCGCCATTGACGGGTAGACGGATGCCACCGGATAGTTCAATGTGTC
>CAMYNZ010000231.1 GCA_947259865.1 uncultured Desulfobacterales bacterium
AGCACCTTGGGTTCCATCGCCAGAGCCCTGGCCAGAGCAACACGCTGCTGCTGGCCGCCGCTGATGCGGTCTATAGTTCGATCACCCAGACCGTCCATGTGAACCAGGGAGAGCAGCTCTTCGACACGCGTATCAATCTTTTCCTTGGGCCATTTTTGCAGTTTCAACCCAAAGCCGATATTCTTTCTGACATTCATGTGGGGAAAAAGCGCATAGCTTTGAAAAACCATTTTGGTATTGCGCATGTTTGGCGGTAACTTCCCGATGTCTTCTCCGTCAAGAATCACCTGCCCGGAGGTAGCCGTGGTGAAACCACCCACAATTCTCAGCAAGGTGGTTTTGCCACACCCGCTCGGCCCCACAAAGGTCAGCAATTCGCCTTTGTCGATTTCGGCAGAAATCCCTTTGAGCACTTCCACATCTCCAAAGCTTTTATAGATATCCCTTAATTCCAACATGGGTGTTTCTGTTGCCTGCATAATCTTTGCTCGCTTCGTTTATGAAAGGATATTATCTTTTTGAAAAACCAACCTTCCAATATTCCACAATTCCATTATTCCATGGTTGAGGCAAAAACGGAGGCCTCAGTAATATAATATTTTTCCCGTCGCGTCGGGATAAAATCTCCGAGACATTTAGGCTCCTTGCTTGGTGCTGACATCGAGCCCGGTTTTTTTGGCAATGAATTGAAGTATCCCCAGTGAAACGGCAACGATGGCAATCACTTTCATCGTTGTGGCCGAAGCCAGACCCAATTCCCCGAGCTGGGCCGTCAAATAAATATAAACAGATGCCAGATCAAAGCCCGGGGTCACCAGAAAGATCACCGAGCTCAATGACATCATGGTGGTCATAAAGGTGTAGATAAATCCTGCCACAAACGCGGAAAACATGATCGGTAGAACCACCTTAAAAAATATCGTTAGAAAATCTGCTCCCAGATCGGCCGAAGCCTCTTCGATTTCGATACTGATCTGGTGCAGCTTACTGATTCCGGCTTCAACACCCACTGCCAGGAATCGAAACACACAGTTTAAAATAATAATCCAGATGGTTCCGGTCAGCAAAAAGGGCGGGCGATTGAAAGCCATGATATACCCTATGCCAATAACGGTGCCGGGAAGCGCGAAACCGGACAGGGCGATCATCTCCATAATATGCTTTCCGGGAAATTTTCCCCGCATAATCACATAGGCCAGCAAGGTCCCGACAATCGCACCGACCAGACCGGCACCCAGCGAGACCTTGATGCTGTTCCAAATCGCGATGTTCGACTGGGTATTGAGGACGTGATCGATGACAAACGTATTATCGACCCCGACAATTTTGACAAATGATCCCAGCAGAATGACCCCGAAGCTCAGCAGCACCATTATGGCTACGGATAGGCTGATCATCAAAAAGGGAATCTTGATAACCGGGGCCACGGGCTTGGGCTCGGATGCCATGCCTTTTCCGGTGATCGTGGCGTAACCCCTCCCCTTCAGAACGTAATTATGAAGAATGAAAATCAGCACGCAGGGTGTGATCAGCACGACGGAGAGTACGCTGGCCATATTGAAGTCGCCCTCACCGGTGATCGCCAAATAGGCGTCCACCGCCAGAAACGGCGTCCTGCCCCCCAGGATTGCGGGGTTGCCGAATTCGGCGATGGTCATCACAAAAACCAGTAGAGCTGCTTTTAAGAGGCCGGGGGCTGCCAGGGGAACGGTGATGGAGCGAACGATCCGAACTTCAGATGCCCCCATATCGCTGGCCGTTTCTTCCAGGCTGGGGTTGAGGGAGTTCAGGACATTTTCGATCATCATAAATGACAGCGGCAGAAACGCCAGACACTGGGCTGTAATAACCCCGGTCCAGCTGTAAATGTTGAAATCCAGGTTCAGTAAATTGTTGATCAACCCGTTTCTACCAAAGAGGGTAATCAAGGAAATGGAGAAGATATAAGGCGGCGCCGCCAGTGGGAGCAAGGCACAAATTTTCAAGGGTTTTCTCAACCACACGGGGCCTCGGGTCGTCAAATAGGCAAAACAGAAGCCGACGATCAGCAATATGATCATCGTGGAAACGCCCAGAATAAGGGTGTTAAGAAGTGACCAGTAATAAAAGTTATAACTGAAAAACTCGACATAAAAGTCGAATGTAAAACCGTCGTCGCCCCAAAGACTTTTCAGCAAAACGCTTACAATCGGGTAAAGAAGGAAGATGGCAAGAAGGGTAAAAAGACCGCCGGCAAAAATATTCACCAGATTGGCATTCAAAAATGAACGAACTTTATACCAGATGCCTCTGCTGGAAACGCTATCCATTACCGCTTCTGCCATCTTGCAATTCCCCCCATAATCCCAGACCCGGACCATCCGGAATCAAACAAGCTCGCAGTCCATTAAGTTATCCGGTGAAAACTAACATGCATCACGTTGAAATGCTGGGCACGAAGTGAAGCTTTAGCGCTATTCTGCAATATTGGGTCATAAATTCGGAAAAAACTGCTTCCTGATATAAATCAAGATCAATTCCGATTAAAACAAACCAATTTAGCCACTACTCCATCATTCCATTATTCCAATGAGATGGATCTGCCTGACAGTAAGTATTGAAAATATTTTGCCACAAAAAGCACAGAAATAGCGATTGGGCACTATCCCTTTTTACTGTGTCTTTGCTTCTTCTGCGGCCTTTCTTTCCTTTTCGTCACCGACTTTTTTGGCCTTGGCTGTTTCTTTCATCATGAACTTGCTTTTCCATGTTTTGATGATTCTGCTGCGGTTCTTTACAGCCCAGCCATGGTCAAGCTTGATGAATGTGGGTTTGGCAGCTCCGTAAAGCGCACTGGGAATACCCGGACGTGGCGGAATGTAACCCATAGAAGCCAGGAACTCGCTGGCATCTTTGGTGCCTAAATAATCCATAATCTTTTTAGCCTGATCGAGTTTCTTGGTCCCTTTTAATATTGTGCAATAGTTGCCCTCGTATCCAATACCCTCTGCCGGGATCACCCACTGGATCGGATAGCCGTCGTTAATTCTTTTCAGTACGTTTTCATCCGCGGTAATACCGAGCAAATATTCGCCTCGACCGACGAGATCGGTGGGCGCGTTGCCGCTTTTGGTGTAGTGGGCCATGTTTGCGTCCAGTGATTCGAGGAACTTCCAACCCTCATCTACTCCGTAAAGTTGCAGAAACGAGTAATTGATCATGAAAGCCGTGCCGGATGTGCGGGGTGAGGGCGCCACGATCTGTCCTTTCCACCTTGGATCCAGAAGCTCCTTCCAGCTCATCGGCATCCCATACCCTTTTTCAGCCAGCTTTTTTTTGTTGCCGATCAATACGAAAGAGAAAGTCCCCAGCGCATAATAGCTGCCATCCGGAGATTTAAAGGCCGTATCGATGTCCTCCCAGGTTGGTGATTTATAGGGGACATAGTAGCCTTTTCTGGTGCCGTCGATGGCCTGGGCCGCACCAAAGGACAATACCATATCCGCGTTAAACCGGGGTGCTTCAGACACCAGCCGGGCCCAGATTTCGCCCCAGGATAGGGTGATGCCCTTGACTTCGATCCCGGTTTTCTCCAGAATTCTCTGTGATAGGGCTTCATTTACCTCCCGGGAAAACCCCAGGTAAGCGTTAATGGAATCCGCAGCCTGAAGACCGCTGGAGGCAAAGCCAAATGTCATAACCAGGGCCAACGCCGCGGTTGCAAAAAGTCTACCTTTCATGATGCACCTCCTTGAATTAAGATCGTTTGACGGATGATGCTTGATGACCGCATACAAAGTCATGCATCCGTATTAAATGGAAGGTCTATTTAGCTCGATTTCACCTCCTTTCTTACACAACCATGAATCAATGTATTTGGAATACAAACCGGTTTGGGATTCATGGCAAATGGGCTAATGCAAACCAAAAACCATATTAAAACAAAAAATTCTAATCCATTAGAAGCCGCTTTCAAGCGGCAAAGTGTCCTTCACAGCAGGAATTTAGGAACAAATCAAAAGGATGAGTATACCTTCAGTACCTTAATAAAAAAATAAAACAGAAATGTGACTTCACAATATTAGATTTCAATCGACACAGGTACCTACGGTACAAAAGTTCAGTCTTAAATTGACGTATAGTATAATTCGGCTACTATAAGTCAAGTTAATAATTCTCATAATATTAATGGAAAAAAATTATAGATATGAGGCAGCAAAGGCCTTACCAAAATTTCTGAGATTCAATCGGCCAAAAAGAAACCCTTGCAATAAATTAATTAAGATAAGTCTTAGCCGAATATCATATAAAAACGATTATTTATCTGCTGAAGCCAATGAGAACCACACCCATCGAAATTAAAACTGCGCCGGCCAATTTCTGAGGGGCATGTTTTTCGTGCAGCAACATGATCCCCAAAAAAGCTGAAAAGACAATGCTTACTTCTCTGGCAGCGGCTACATAACTAACCTTGCTGATTCGCAGTGCAAAAAGGATCATCATGTAAGTAAATAGATCCAAAAAGCCTACAATAAGAATCTGAATTTTATTGATATTCCACTCTTTTCGCAGATCAGCGCCTTCTTTGGCAATCACATAGGGTGAAAGCAAAAGTAAGGAAATAACAAACATGAGGTAAATGTAAACCGGTGGGTAAACATTGGCTACGCCGACTTTATCCACGAGGGAGTAGCCTGCAATGGTGCCCCCGGTGCAAAGTGCCCAGAGCGAGGCACCACCACGCAGGGCCCGGAAAGGCTCAAGAAAGGATTGAATGGAAAAAGAGCGCAGATGAATGATAAAAATACCCGTAATAACCAGGGCAATACCGACAACTCCGATGATAGACAGTTGCTCGTTCATAAGTACCACGGCCAGAATTGGCACAAGCAAAGGCCCTGAACCCCGTGATAGCGGATAAACTAAAGATAGATCACCACGCTGGTATGCTCTCCCCATGAACCAAAAATAAAAGGCGTGCAAAACGCCCGTAGCAACAATGCATATCCAACCCGTTGAGGAAATGATTACGGCCGGCCAGTAATATATGAACATGGGGAAGAAGAGAATAACGGAGAAGAGGATGGCCCACCAGATAAAGGCCAGCTTGTTCCGGCTTTTCTTTGCAAGATAGTTCCAGCTTGCGTGTAAAAATGCCGCGACAAGTACAATTCCCAGAGCCAATCCGCTCATTCGATTATCTACTCCCGGTGGGTAATCAGAATATTAATCTTCCGGTATGCCAACACATCGTCCGGGTAATTTGGGTGCATGTTAATATGGACGATGTCTGCGCGGGGAATTGAAAATCGGTTAAAATTTTTTTTCTATCAGATTATCGTATCAGAAATCACTGAACTTAAATGCTGAACATCGATTTTCGAAAAACGAATTGGCGTTTTGAAATTATTAAATAATAATCAATCATAAGGCGTCAGGCTCTCAAAACCGCTGTCTGTGACCACGATGGTCTGCTCGAACTGGGCGGATAAAGATCTGTCCCGGGTAACCGCCGTCCAGTTATCTTCCAGGATTTTCAATTCATGGCCTCCCAGATTGATCATCGGTTCTATCGTAAAAACCATGCCCGGAATTAACCGAACCCCCTGCCCTTTCTGGCCGAAATGCGGCACCTGGGGTGATTCGTGAAAGTCAAACCCGACACCATGGCCGACAAAATCCCGTACCACCGAGCAGCCCTGCTGCTCGGCATAGTTTTGAATTGCCCAGCCAATATCTCCGATGGTGTTGCCGGGTTTTACCATGGATATACCGCGCTTCAGGCACTCCCTGGCAACGCTGACGATTTTGCGGGCCTCCGGCCCGGGGGTGCCGGCAAAAAAGGTCTTGTTGGCATCGGCATAATACCCATTTAAAACGGAGGTGACATCAACATTGACGATATCGCCGTCCTGCAGTAGCCGCTTTCCCGGAATACCGTGACAGACTTCCTCATTCACAGATACACACACACTTTTCGGAAACCCCCGGTAATTCAAAGGTGCCGGCTGGGCCCCGTTTTTTACGGTGAATTCATGCACGATGGTATTGATATCATACGTTTTTATTCCCGGACGGATTATTGACTCAACCAGATCAAGGGTATCCAACACCAGCCGGCCGGCCTTTCGAATACCGCTGATATCAACGGC
>CAMYNZ010000232.1 GCA_947259865.1 uncultured Desulfobacterales bacterium
ATCCCTTGCGAGGATTTCGCCGTGCAACGGAGTTCATACCTTTTACCCCTATCTGCAATATCACCGGTCAACCGGCAATGTCGGTTCCGCTTTACTGGAATGCCGAGAATTTGCCGATCGGTACCCATTTCATCGGCCGCTTCGGTGATGAAGCCACCCTTTTCCGCCTGGCATCCCAGCTTGAACAGGCGCGCCCCTGGGCTGACCGACGGCCCCCGGTATCGGCTTGACAGGACAGATGGATCATCATAAGAGGTAACTCTATTATTGATTACGCCGCTGAGGCGCTGAGGACGCGGAGAATATTGTTTTTTTGCTTTCCGTTGACCCCGGAGGAATAGGCTCCGCATTCCACAGGGCAAGGACGACGGAAAGCAAAAGACTCCATCCCTGCGGGGCGCGGCGTCTAAGATTTCCGATAAGTTAACATCCCGTGTCGCAATCAATTGTAAAAAGGCTGAGTATACTTTCAGTATCGTTCAAATACGGAGGTAGCCATAATGCCCGTCTATGGTCCCATCGAACTTATAGCGGATGTCCACGAAAAAGAGCTCTGTATCGGGTGCGGCGGGTGCGTCAACCTGTGCCCCTACTTTAAAAACCATCGGGGCAAGACGGCCATGCTTTTCCCCTGCACGCTGACAGAGGGACGCTGCAATGCCTATTGCCCGATGGTAGAAGTAAACCTGGATCACATGTCATTGGCCGTTTGGAACAAACCCTATGAGGGCAGTCCTCTGGGAACCTACCAGGAAATACTGGCAGCCCGGTCGGGCAAGCACATGACCGGCGGCGCTTATCAGGCCGGTGGAACGGTCTCGGCCCTGATAACCTTTGCATTGAAAGAGGGTAGGATTGATGCCGCAGTTCTGACGGACAGGAAGGCATTGGTCCCGGATCCCAAACTGGTCACCCGGCCCGAGGATGTCGCCCAATGTGCGGGATCAAAATTTATGGCATCCCCGACTCTTGCGGCCCTCAATCAAGGAATAAATGAAGGATACGAGAAGATCGGTGTGGTGACTACGCCCTGCCAGGGAATGTCTGTAACCCAGATGCGGTCTAATCCATTAAAACGGGAGGACTTTTACGATCCAATTGGGCTGATGGTCGGGCTGTTTTGCACCTGGGCCATCGATACGCGCAAGCTGATACCGCTGCTTTCCGAGTGTGTTGACAGCGCCTGTATTATGGGTATGGATATGCCGCCGCCGCCTTCGGAGATTATGGTAATCGATACCGGAGAAAAAAAAGTTGAAATTCCGCTGGATCGAATCCGTCCCTTGATTCCCCGTTCATGCAGTATCTGTCCGGATATGACATCCGAGTGGGCGGATGTATCGGTGGGGGTTCTGGAAGGGAAATCTGATTGGAACACCTTGATCATTCGCACGGATAGAGGTGCCGACCTGGTCAACGCCGCCTGCAAAGCCGGGTTTCTGCTTACAGAAAAAATGCCGACCGAAAATTTACAGCACTTATGTGTTGCGGCTGCCGGCAAGAAAAAAAGGGCTCTGGAAAAAGCAAAAGGAGAAGGCCTGCTTAACACCCGGGAAAAGGACAACCGCGCCGCCCTAAGGATCCCTGCAAAGGTGGTTACTAAAATTCTGGCACAAGATGTGGAGGCAGAATGTCGTATCTAACCGAGGGCTCAGAAAATGAAAAATATTTGCTCATGGGCAATGAAGCCATTGCCCGGGGTGCATTGGAGGCCGGTGTCAGCGTGGCAACGGGTTATCCGGGGACACCCTCGTCGGAAATCATTGAGTCACTGGTCGCGGTTTCCAGGGAAAAAAACCTTTATGTTGAGTGGTCGGTAAATGAAAAGGTGGCTATGGAGGTTGCGGCCGCGGCTTCGTTTGCAGGGCTTCGATCAATATGCGTCATGAAACAAAACGGCGTGAATGTGGGTTCGGATTTCCTGCTGCACCTGGCCGGAACCGGAACACGCGGCGGAATGGTCCTGGTACCCTGCGATGACCCGGGCGCACTGTCGAGTGCCAATGAAGGCGAATCACGTCATTTTGCCCGGCTTGTAGAAATCCCGCTCCTGGAGCCCGGTGATTTTCAGGAAGCCAAGGACATGATTCGCTGGGCCTTTGAACTTTCAGAGGAAATCAAAAACGTAGTGATGGTGCGCAGTGTCACCCGCCTGTCCCACGCCAGCGGGAATGTGACCTTCGGCCGGCTGCCGGATTCGAAACCTAAAGCCACCTTCAAACATGGCGGAGACTTCCTCGATCCCCTGGACGGCCCGCTTGTTAGTTTACCGGTGGCTTACAGACACGATCAACTGCAAAAAAAACTTCAACAGGCCCTCACCCTTTTTGAAGATTCCTCCTTCAACACCTATTCAGGACCGCAAAACCCGGAGCTTCTGATCGTTACCAGCAGTGCCTGCTATCTTTACAGCAAAGAGGCGATTCACCTTCTGGGGGTTGGAGATCGTGTCGGGCTCCTGAAACTGGGGACGACCTGGCCCCTGCCGCCAAACCTGTTACGAAAACATATGGCGCACTCGGACAACATACTGATTGTGGAAGAGGTCATTCCGTTTCTTGAAGAAAACATAAAAATCCTTGCCGCGGAACTGGCACCGCAAATCGGGGTCAAACGGTTTTTCGGTAAGACGGAGGGCATTTTACCCAGGGTGGGAGAATTGAACCCGGATCTGGTGCTGGCAGCCATTGCAAAGATTTTGAAGATCGACTATGACCCGGTACCGCAAAACTATGCCAAACGGGCTGCAGAACTTGCTTCCGCCGGAGCGCCCGGTCGTGACCTCATTTTTTGCCCCGGCTGCCCCCACCGGGCCTCTTTTTGGACCATCCATAGTGTACTTCAGCTGGACGGCCGAGATGGATTTGTGTGTGGCGATATCGGGTGCTATTCACTGGCGCTGCTGCCCACCGGATTTGGCACTTTGAAAACCTTGCACGCCATGGGATCCGGAACCGGCCTGGCGAGCGGATTCGGTAAGCTGGATCGATTTGGCATGAACCAGCCGGCGCTGGCGGTCTGCGGCGACTCCACTTTCTTTCATGCCGTTTTACCGGCTCTGGTCAATGCCGTTCACCACAAATCCAATATTACCCTGGTCGTGCTGGATAACAGCGGTACGGCCATGACGGGTTTTCAGCCCCATCCCGGTCTGCCGGTGGATGCCTGCGGTGATGAAGCGCCCGGGCTGGATATCCCCGGCATCTGTGAGGCCATCGGGGCTGCCGTCAAAGTTTGTGACCCCTTTGACCTGGAAGAAACCCAAAGACTGCTTCTGGATATGATTGAAAACCCTACTGGGGTAAATGTACTCGTCATGAGACAAATCTGCGCCTTGAGCCCCGAAAAAAAATCCAAGCAAATGTATGAAATGGCAATTAATGAAACAACCTGTCTGGGCGAAAATTGCGGTTGTAACCGGCTGTGTACCCGAATTTTCAAATGCCCCGGACTCATCTGGGATACAGCGGAAAAAGTGGCGAAAATTGATGAGGTAATCTGCACCGGATGCGGGGTGTGCGCATCCGTATGCCCCGCCGAAGCCATCAGCAGAAAGGTGGTGGCCTGAATATGGAGAAAAATCTGCTGGTCAATGACCCTTACAACTTAGTCATCACCGGTGTGGGTGGTCAGGGCAATGTCATGGCTTCCCGGGTGCTCGGCAATATGATGAGTCGTCGGGGACTCAACGTAACCATCGGTGAAACCTTCGGCGCCAGCCAGCGGGGTGGATCGGTTATGAGCCATCTGCGGATATCTTCTGGATCCAGCTGGTCACCCCAGATACCCAAAGGAAAGGCCCACATGATCGTAGCGCTGGAGCCGATTGAAACCATCCGGGTACTGATGAACTATGGCAGTCCGGAGGCAAAAGTGATCTGTAATACCCGCCCGATTCATCCGGTGGCTGTTATATCCGGCGATCAAAATTACCCGACCCTGGAAGAATTGCGCAGCTGGATTGCGGAACTCACTGCGGCGGCCTGGTTTGTCGATGCCACCGATGCCGCTGTGAAACTGGGGGACCCAATTTTCGGGAATATTATGATGATCGGCGCTCTCGCGAAAGTAAGTGACCTGCCGATGAACCGCTCGGACTTTGAAGCGGTCATTTCCCAGAGCGTAGCCCAAGCAAAGATTGATGCAAATCTTAGAGCCTATGACATGGGCCGGGAATTGGTTAAAGAAAAATCGCTAAGTGTTTGATAAATTATATTTTTGGGATCATGTCCGTATTAGTTATAGTCAATTAAAGCAGAATAAACTGTTACCATCAATTGAGCAAGTGTGATCCCAGAGGGTACAAGGGGTCAAGGATTCAAGGGGTCGAGTGAAATGCTAAAGAATTACAAAGATTTAAAAGTATTGAAAAAAGTGTATTGGGTAGACTAAAAAAAGGCATCGCAGAAATCGAAAGGATGTTAAAGGCGCTGATAAAGTCTTTAGAAAACAAACCCTTGGTAAAATGAAAAACGGACGACCTTGGTGTATAGTGTTTTTATCCCCAAAAACATTAACACCCAAAAAAGGAGGTCGTCCGATGGAAAACTTAGCATACTTGGCCATGGATTTACATGCAAGAAATTTTACTTTAGGGCAAATGGACGAACAGGGTTCTTTCAAGGGGAGCATAGATCTGCCTACATCTGAAAAAAATATCATGATTGCCCTGAACTCGATTAAAGCTAAAAGAAAATATCTTACCATTGAACAAGGTCCCCTAACCTACTGGGCGGCGCAGGTTGCCAGTGCATGTGTTGACCAAGTGATCCCTTGTGACCCGAGAGCCAATGCATTGATTTATAAAAATCCCTATAAAAAAGACAAAGTGGATACCAAGAACCTGTGCCGGCTGCTCAGACTCGGTGAGTTGAATCATGTATATCAGCCGGAAAATGATCAACGAGCCATCTTTAAAGCCGCCGCTCAGCATTATTTAGATTTACGCAACCAACTGATACGCCTAAAACAAAAAATCAAAGCCATGTATCGCCACTGGGGGATCATCGATGTGTTTACAGATACGGTCTACAGTAAATCCGGCCGTGATGATTACCTGGACAAAATAATACAAACCCCCATACGCAATCAACTGCTTCGACTCTATTATCTTATGGATCAAACCGATAATATGCGTAAAGCGGCGTTAAAATCTTTGAAGACACTCGGCCGCAATTATCCTGAAATCAAACAATTTATGAAAATACCCGGCATCGCCGATATTCATGCGCATCTATTTGATGCCTTTATTCAAACGCCCCATCGTTTTGCCAAAATAAATCGGTTATGGAAATACTGTCGTTTATCCATCACGGATCGCAGCAGCGATGGCAATCCGCTGGGTTATCAGCGTCTGGATCATGCCGGCATTGGCGAATTGAAGGCCTTAAGTTATCGGAGTTTTGTGGCTGCAATGAGAGGTGACAACGAAGTCAAACAATTTTATCATCAATCATTACAGCGGACCCATAGCCGCAAACATGCGCGGTTGAACACCCAGCGTAAAATTTTGGCTGTTCTGTACACCCTTTGGAAAAAAGGAGTCGTTTATCGACCCGAACTGTTTACCGGATCCGCATAAATAGGGCGTCTGCTTGTTGATAAGACGGTCCTATAGCTGACTGAAGTACGCAGTTCAGTACGGCGGATCGGGTTGCCGGGATAGTCTCAGCAAGGATTCTAGCCTTCTAACTTTAAAAGAAAGGCTCAGCCCTTGGATAGGCGCCCGGCCTTTAAACCCAATGTGACCATAGTCTTTCCGGATACCAGGAAAAGACTCAAATGTGTGAATGGAAAGAACAAGACCCGTACTGTCATGTTGATTCGATCACCTTACTGCAAATGCGAACTTTTATGGTCAGTTGTAAATGACGTTATCAAAGAGCAAGAAGAAGCCGGGGTCGTCCTGTGAAATAAAAAATCATCTATTTCATGGTATAGGATTTTTATATCTTGACTTCACTTTTCATGTATGAATCCTTGGACCCTCTTCTCCAACTAAAGTGGAGAAGAACCAGTTTTAAAAACAGCAGTCTGTTCAACAGTGCAATCGGGATGATTGGCAGGAAACTACAAATCATCTCACAAAATTGTAGAAAAGGATAAATACATGGGA
>CAMYNZ010000233.1 GCA_947259865.1 uncultured Desulfobacterales bacterium
TTCTTGGCGATGTCATCCAGAAAAGGTTTTTCAGAAGGGAATTTCGAGGTGTACTCTTTATTGCTCTTGAGCGTACCCCCGAGATTGTCCACCCCACCGAGAAGACCGTTTAAGGCATGCACCGCCATGGCGGCGTAAGCGCCGCGGACCTGCATGCAGGGACCGCCGCCCAGCCAATTGATGGCATGCGGGGCCGCGCGACCATTTTCACGGGCGTGTTCTCTGATCTGCTCTGCCGGCAGACTGGTTATTTTGGCCGCCCACTCCGGTGTTTTGTCTTTCAGCTCCAGATTCCACCACGTGACAATGCCGTGGGTGTGTTTTTCTTCGAATGTTTCCGCATCGACGTCTTGTCCGGCCATAAATCGATTCTGGCCGTCGGTAAAATCGCCCACGAAATCTTTGTACCAGAGCCCTTCGGTGAGAATAACATGGGCTAAAGCCACCGCCAGGGCACCGTC
Source organism: uncultured Desulfobacterales bacterium (assembly GCA_947259865.1). Next base: position 462 of record CAMYNZ010000233.1, read on the forward strand.
CGTGCCGGGTTTGAGGGCCAGCCACTCATCCGCTTTTGCCGCAGTAGCCGACAATCGGGGTTCAACCGTGCCTATGTGGGCCCGATCGATCGCATCCCCCCAGGCTTTTGAATAATACGAGACCTGTCTGTTGGCGGCCAGCGGGTCGGCTCCCCAAAGCGTGATGCACCTGGCATTTTCCACATCATATTGCCTGTAGCCCCAGTATCCCTCTGTGAAGAAGGGGCCGAATTTTTCCGCTTCGGCACAGATCGCGCTGTGGGAGATATTGTTGGGGGATCCGATGATTTTGGTCATTCGGCTGTAGAGGACATCCCGCATGTAGGAATATCGTCCCCGCATGAGCATGTATTTATGGGTTTCGTTGTTATTCCGCAGCTCCATGATTTTGTCGGCGATGGTGTTCAGGGCCTCGTCCCAGGAAATAGGAACAAATTTGGGGTCCTCGTTGCGTCCCTTTTTAGGGTTGGTGCGTTTCATGGGCGCTTTGATTCGATCCGGGTCGTATACCTGCTGCAGTCCCAGATGAGATCGCGGACAACCCGCAACTCCATTCACCTTCGAATTGGGATTTCCCCGGACTTTGATCGCCCTTCCGTCGATGACATACACCTGTTTGGAGCACCAGGAGGTACATCCCTGACAGGTCGAGGCGATCCATTTACCCATCTCACCGGAAGCCGAGGTGCCGGTTTGTGCCAGAGCCTTTAGCTCGGGCTTTAGACCAATACCTGCAGCCACAGCAGCCCCGGCAACAGCCGAAGTCTTGACAAAGGTCCGGCGTGTCATTTTCAAGTCCGCCAGAAAATCCGCCATCACTGTTTTGCTTTTTTTGTTTTTTTGTTCCATAAACCCTCCATTTCTTTTTTGTGGTTTAAGCACATTTTCGTGTAGCTATGATTGTTTGTGCTCGTTCACCGACCTGATAAATTCGCCTGCTAAAAATAAGAATGGCCAAAATGAGATCATTTTTTCGAATTGGCGTCCTCTTCATGAATACTCCTCAGCCAGTAAAATAGTTCGTCCGGATCCACCGGTTTGTTGAGACAGGCATAAATGTGGTAGCAGATGGCATCTTTTAAATCGGGGTGAAAACGGTCTTTGGAGGTGCACAGGAAACACACCTCCGGGTGTCTGATGGTCAGGTCCCTGATGGTACGGTTGTCGACCGGAACGGAGTCGATGTCCATTAAAACCGCCAGGCAGTCTTTTTTCTTTAGGCAGAGTTCCAGATCGGCCATAGAATACAACGGCATGGCTTTGTAATGCTGCTGTGCGAGTAATGCGCACATTTCCCGGCACTCTTCTTCATCGGCATTTAGTATGGCAATTTTTTCTTCAGTCTTATGGCTCAATGGTCTATTCCGAGCGGAAAAAGAGGTTTGTAAGCGAATTTGCAGATGTTCCAGCAGTATTATATCCTAGCAATTGTGGTGCCAGGATTAAGATTCGGATTGATTTTTCAAAAGGGAGGCTTATACCGGAGGACCCATCATGTGCTTAAGCATTTGAAATTATGGTAAAATATTATTTGATTCCAGTCACGATCACGATTTTCTCGGGGATATGGTATATACATGTTAAGAGGGAATTTGTGATTGGTGTATTATATACTTTGTATCAAAATAAGACACATTAATTTGATTAAATTTATATAAGTTATAAATACAGATAGTTATGGATGTACGAAATTCGTACATTGCGGTAGGCTTTTGAACACGCGATCAGTCAAAATCTAAAATTTGGTAAGATTTATCTTTATCTTCAAAATAAATATCTTCTACTTCAAACTGGTTCTGTTTTAAGAGATTAAATACTTCAAGTGCGTCACTCTCGCGCTCATATCCAAGGACCAATCCGCAGTGTTTGGTAATGCCTTCCGGTATGGGAAGTAGTGTGTAGTTTTTTATATTCTTTTCCTCTAGCCACCGGTGGGCTCTCGAACCTGACGCAACCGATATAAACGTGACGAGATATCTAATTTTTTTTAAGGGAATAAGTTGCAAGAGGGTTTTAATGAAATGCAGTTTTACACCTAAGGATATGAATTTTACGGTTTCAACAATCGTTTCACCCTTAAAACCTGAACCTTTGCGCACCCAGGCAATATGGTCTTCTCCCTTCGATATAATATCCAACAATGGATTGCCGGTTTCATAACTCCAGATTTTGATCTCCTTGTTAAACGCCGGATCATCAGAAATCACTTTGAGCGTATCCCCGACTTCAGAGCGTTTTAATTTACGGGATAACATAATCAGGGGAATCGGGCATGAATACCCGCTTGTATCAACTAAATTGATATTGTTCTCCATGTCACAACCCTTTCACGGATGGGAGATGCTCGGAATTAATTTCCGAAGCTTTCTTTTTACCGCTTTTATACTGAATCATGACCTCATCGAAATGTTGCCGGTTTTGATCGTATGTCCATGCCCGGGACGCATCGAATCTGCCGCTTTTAACAGAAACGATGAGATAGAGGTAGCCTTCCCAGGCTAAACTGCGATCATGTTCTGACGGGGCAGGTGGATGATCCGGATGGGAGTGATAGAAACCGCCGATATCCAAACCTCTTTGTTCAGCCCACCTGTCGACCTCGATGAATTCTGAGGGATCAATGAGATAGCGTTTGCCGGGATCCTCCTGGGTTACATTTTTAGTCGGATGGGCAACTGAAATATAACGGGGTTTTCCAAGGGGACAAAGTAAAATCCCGCAGGCCTCGTGAGGGTAGTTTTCTACCGTATGACCGATGATTTTTTCCCCGGCCCGGCCCGCGATCGTCCAGATATTTTTTTCTGAAGTTGACACGGCGAAAACCCTTCTGACTTATTTTCTGTGAGCGTTGCTCCGGTGGTCCGCAATATTTTAGATAAATGGCTATGGCTACCCTACGCCGCCCGCGATGGGAGGGATAATGGACAGTTGATCACCTTCCTTTACAGGCGTGGTGGTATCGGTTTCGTACCGGCCTTTTTCTTTATTGAGGATCCGAATATCCTCGTTATTGAGAAAAATATTGATCAAAGGCCTTTGGGTTTTTTGATCATAAAGTCTGTCCTGGATGCCCGGGAATTTGGCATTAAGATCCTGAAGTACCTCCGAGACGGTACTTCCCTCGGCCTCCACAGTGTTCAGGCCATTTGTATATCCCCTTAACGGGGATGGAATTCTAATCAAGATGGACATACCGGATCCTCCCTCCGTGAGTGAAGTTGTCGATTCTTTTTCAAAATTCCTTCTATGGGATGGGCTATATTATAGTTCATCTACAATCTATTTAAAATTTGCATGCTTTCGTAGTTTTTCAAGGCTCAATAAATTAAAATTTTTGTATTACCAATTGTTCTCATGAAAAAAGTGAGGAAGACGGGAAGTGAGGATCATCATTAATTAATTTTGCCAAATGTTACCTTTCGCGATTTGGCCAATGATTTTTTACTGTTTCCATAATAAATCAACTCGGGCTTTTTTAACAAAACTTTGGTATCGGGCGGTACACTTTCAGTGATCCATATATTTCCACCGATAGTAGACCTGGCTCCGATAACCGTCTCACCGCCTAATAAAGTTGAATTAGAATAAATAATCACATCATCTTCAATAGTGGGATGCCGCTTTTTATTTCTGAAAGCGTTTATCTTACTACCCGGGAGGGCCAGTGCTCCCAGGGTAACGCCCTGGTAGAGTCTGACGCGATTCCCGATTTCGGTCGTCTCACCGATAACCACACCCGTCCCATGGTCGATAAAAAAGCTACTGCCAATTTTTGCGCCGGGATGGATGTCAATGCCGGTATGACTGTGAGCATATTCAGTCATTATACGGGGCAGCAAGGGTACGGCAAGTTGGTAAAGTTCATGCGCCATGCGATAAACGGTGATTGCCAGCAGACCGGGGTAACTGAAGATTACCTCATCGTAACTCTTGGCCGCAGGGTCGCCTTGCATAGCGGCCCGAACGTCTTTTACCAGGAGAGCTCTCAACCCGGGCAGGGTCTGTATCAATTGAAGCGCATTGTCTTGGCCAAGTGCCGCACACTCATCGCAGGGTTGATCGTATCGGAGACAGTCATGCTGAACGGACAGGATAATCTGTTGTGAAAGGCCTTCAAACAGCGCTGTCATGTCCTGGCCCAGACAGTACTTGAATCTGGATGGCGAAATCACCGTTTGGGTAAAATAACCCGGAAAGATGATGCGCCGGAACTGCCGTATGATCCTGACTACCGATTCCGTCGAAGGTATGGGTGCAGGATCCACGTGATCGAATCCCGGAACTGTATGGCAGGATTCTGACAGTCTTTGTACGGTTGAATCGATAATTTCGGTGCCTTGAAGGGCGGTTTCAGAGCTAGTATTGGATTGTACGAATTCCAACGAGTTTTTCATCAGTATAACGTGTCCTTATTTGACATTCGGCTGCAGGATTTATTATACGTGCTCATTCAGACAACCTTCCCAGTGCCTGATCCAGATCAGAACAAATATCCTCACTGGCTTCGATCCCCACGGATAACCTGATCATATCAGGAGTTATGGACAGCAGGTCCCGGGTGGGATCATCAAAGGATACATACTGGGAAGAATAAGGATGAATCACCAGAGTTTTGCAGTCCCCCAAATTGGCGAGATGATAAATTAATTTCAAATTGTCGATAAATTTCCAACATGCGGCTTCGTCTTTGAGCCCAAACGCCAACATTCCGCCATATCCCTTACCGGAGAACTGTTTGTGGGCGACGCCGTGGGAATGCTGACCGTCCAGCCCCGGATAATTGACCCACAAAACCTCCGGTCGCTCCTTTAGATAATTTGCTACTTTTATTGCATTGGCCATGTGACGCTCCATCCGCAGGGCCAGAGTATCCAGCCCAATCATGGTAAGGTAGGCGTGCAGGGGGGCCATGGTCGTTCCGAAGTTTATATGGTGTTCGCGCCAGACCTTGTCCCTAAAAGCCAGGGGACCCTTGCGGTCGATAAAGGGTGCGAAATCCGGAAATCGCGCCTGGGACCAGTCAAAATTACCACCGTCGATGACGATACCTCCCATGGCGTGGCCGTGTCCGCTGATGTATTTGGTTGTGGAATGAAGCACCACATTGGCCCCCAATTCAAACGGGCGGCACAAATAGGGAGTGGCCAGGGTATTATCAACAACCAATGGGATTCCATACGCATGGGCAATCTCGGAGATTTGCCTAAGATCCGGAACATCCATTTTGGGATTACCGATGGTTTCCAGATAAATGAAACGTGTTTTGTCGTTTATGGCCTTTTTAATAGCCTCTGCATCCCTAGACTCAACCATGCGGGCTTGAATCCCATACTTCTTGAAGACATTGGTAAAGAGAAGATAGGTGGACATAAAAAGAGAATTGCCGGTGACGAATTCGTCTCCCGATCGCAGCAAGGCCATGCAGGTATTTGAGACAGCCGCCATACCCGAACTCATCGCCACTGCGCCTTGACCTCCCTCCAAAGCTGTTAATTTTTGTTCGAGAGTGCTGTTGGTCGGATTGGTGAGTCGCATGTAAATGTGATCGGTCTTCTGGCCGGCAAAGGTCTGGCTAAGATTTTCCGCCGTAGGGTGCGCGTGAGAGGCTGTCTGAAATATGGGGGGTAGTGTAGCGCCCTGCCAGT
>CAMYNZ010000234.1 GCA_947259865.1 uncultured Desulfobacterales bacterium
ATTTCAAAAGAGGCTGTTATTGAACTGGCTCCTCTAAATAATTCGCTCATGGCAATCAACCGTCAGTTTGTAAGCGAATTTTCAAACGGATTTTCAACCAATGATCGTGTTACCATCGGCGAAGCCCTGTTGATAGATTTGTAATCTCTATCTATACATAACACCTCGTTATTAATCGGATATCAATTTTTCATCCATCCTCGATGTTAAATAATGGGTTTGCTTCGCACCTGGAATATGCTATAACATATTCAATTAGTATGAATTGGGCAGATTCATAAGCAGCGTAAGCAGAGAGACCCTTGGAAAATGTTCATTTTTGTTCAAGTTCAGGGACAGCAATCACGCAGTAAGCGAGATGAAGCACCCCGATAAAATTAGCGCAGCATTTCATTGGGCAAGCAATGCACGGGGCAGGCGCAGCAAGCATGCAAAAAGGGACATTTTGCAACGGTCTCACAGATAGGTCCGACATTACTGAATTAAAAGGCATAAATATATCATGCCTTTTGCATATACCGATATTCGTCAGTGTCCATCCCTGAACTGCTCCCTTTACCCGCATCTAGCCCCCATACACCATTAATCTTTTAATTATATCAATATATTATAGTCTATGCCTAAAGAAAAAAATATTTTATTTTGTACCGATTTTTCCGAGCATGCAAATACTGCCTTCGTTCACGCCGTGGACTGGGCCAAGAAATACAATGCGAAGTTGCATCTTTTCAATGTGATTATGCCGGCGGATCCCTGCGGAAATTCAAATTCGAAAAAACCGCCGGATCCTCGTGATCCGGATCGAACTGTCGATACCGAAGAGGATATTATCCAACAGACCATTGGCGCTTTGAAATTGAAATACAAAGACTCATTAAATGCGTATATGAAGAACTATGAGTTTGTCGTAAAAATTGGTACGCCGGATGTTGAAATTATAAAATACACTAAAGAAAATAGTATTGACATGATCATATTGGGTGCGCTGGGAATACCTGAAAAAGATCGGGCGACACGTGTGCGAACGGCAGCAAATGTCTCAAAGTTTGCGCCCTGTCAGGTGGTCGTTATTCAAAAAAATATTAACCAAGCTTTTGGAATCTAGACTTAATAAATTCTATTCTTTGATGGTACAGAAATGAAGCAACCGGACACATCTCAATTTCACGATTTGACATTTAAAAGCGTTTTAGATGCCCTGCCTTGCTATTTAACCATTCAAGATGCCGATATGAATATTCTTTTTGCCAATCAGACCTTTAGTGACGATTTCGGAAACGGAATTGGAAAGCAATGCTATAAAGTTTTCCAGGGAACTGAACATAAATGCAGAGAATGTCCCGTTCAACAAACCTTTAGGGACAAAAAAATCCATATTGCCGAAGAAACCATTCGGCTGCAAGACGGTACGGCCAATCAGATGATTGTCTATTCAGCGCCGCTTTTCAATATTCTTGGCAATGTTTCGGCAGTTATAAAATTGCTAACAAATGTAAATATGATTAAAGACGTACAAAGGGAACTCGTTACGATCGGTCAATCTTTTGCAGTATTGACCCACGATTTAAAGAATATGCTCGAAGGCCTCGAAGGGGGTGCCTATGTTGTCGACGAAGGAATAAAAGATCAGGATATGGAATTAACCAGCAAGGGCTGGCATATAGTAAGAAAAAATGTTTCCGAGATTTCAAGGGTCACGCAAAATATTCTTTATTCGTCTAAGAAGAGGAGTCCCGTACTTCAATCGGTGAAACCGCACGAGGTCGCTCGACAGGCCATCGAGCTTTTTCATGAAAAGGCCGGTGTATTGGAGATCCAACTCAACAGCCAGCTAAATCCGTCTTTACTTCAAACATCAATGGACTCTCCCAGTATAGTAAGGATGTTAAGCAATTTAATTTGGAATGCTTTGGAAGCCTGTGAGAAAGATGATCAAAAAGCGTCCAAATCCGTTATGGTTCGAGCAGATTATTATGATAAAAATCATTATATGTTTGAAATTGAAGACAATGCTGACGGAATGGACGAATTAACGCAAGAAAATTTGTTCAAAGAATTTTTTTCCACCAAAGGCGATTCAGGGACCGGCCTGGGATTGCTTGTAGTTGATCGCATTGTGCGAGATCATGCGGGCAAAATTGAAATCCTGACTAAACCCGGGACGGGAAGTTTATTTAGAACAATATTCCGGATACAATAACAGCATGGGCCGGGCTTCCACTTCTTCCCGGAAATACTCAAGTATTCTGTGGTTAATCCGCCTGCGGCGGATCGCCCTCCTCGAACTTGAACAAAAATCGATATTTTTCAAAGGTCTCGCTCCATGACCAAATCATTCTGGATGTCGTTTCCCAATACGAATTTTTGGGTTCCAACCGGACGAAAACCCCATCTTTTATAAAACCGAATAGCCGGTTTATTATCCTCCCACACGCCAAGCCAAATAATCTTGTATCCTCTGCTTTCGGCTTCCTCGAGACAGGCCTGCATCAATGCGGTTCCATATCCCCTGCGGGTTATGTGATAATCGACATAGATTCTGGCAAGTTCTATGGACGCGGAGCTGGATAAACACCCCGGATTCTTGCGATCCGACAGTTTTGCATACCCGATCGGTTCTGTTTTTTTATAGGCCAGCAGGAACGTCGTAGACGAGTCACGCAATTCGGCTTGAATTTCGGTCAGCGAAAAATTTGCCGCCAGATAGGCTTCCATATCCTCGGGTCGATTGGCAGGACCGAAGGCATCCTTGAACATTCGAGCACCCATCTTCGCAAGAAGAGTGGCGTCATTTTCAGTGGCATATCGAATGCTTAAATCCGAACTTGACAATGAATGCATCAGTGCTCACGACCTGCGTAAATCCACATCGGTTCAGTTTGACCAGCACGCGCGAATCCCAAACTTTTATAAAAACCGATAGCCTTGCCATCCGCCACAAGCATTTGCTGATGGAAGGAAGAATATTTTTTTAAAAGCACCTCCATCATTCTGCGGCCAATACCTTTGCCTTGCTGCTCAGGGTGAACCAATAAATGTGGATAGTAAACAACCAAATGGCCATCGGATATGGCGTTGCCCAAACCGACCAGCACTCCTGAAATTCTGGCAGTCACTAAGCTATGGGAATTTCTTAATGCTGCCATTAACTTTTGTGGCCTTTCAACCGAAGACCAACTATTAGCTCGGTAAATAGCTAAAGTCTCTTCGTCTTCTAAATTGTCATTAAGACTTATGTCCACTTCCATCAAAGAATTCCTATGGTTGCATTATGAGTCTATCGGAAAGGTACATTCTCATTATGTTATACTATTTCACTACAAAAACTTCGGGGTCGCATCTTCCCTAATAAATGTTGTCTGATAAAGGCCAAATATACCAATTACAATAGGTACTGTTGTTATTATAACAAGATTGCACAACCCTCTAAACCCATCGATACCATATTTGGCAGATTTCGTTGCTGATGATTGCGCATTTGTCATGATAGTAATTCCGGTAATAAAGCGATTAATATTTGAATCAGTGCATCGAACTATGGAGAAGATTAATATACTGCCGAATTATTTGGAAAAAACCGAGAGCAAAACTCATCACCACTGAGTTGATTTCACCGCACTCTGCGCCTATGTTCTTTTTCTTTCATTTTAATGTCAAATTTTTCTTTGTAAATTACAAATCGATGGTGTTTCCCTTGTGCAATTAGATCGACACCATCATGTGCCTGTACTTCAAACACAAGCTTACGACCATCAACCTCTATCAGTTTCACGCTTGTCGTCACTTCCATCCCAGGAGGCGTGGCTGCTAAATGGCTTACGTTTATGTGAATTCCGACAGTCTGCTCTTTAGGCCAGTCTAAATAAGGTTTAATTGCCTTTATGCAGGTCCATTCAATCAATCCGATCATATAGCCCGTTGCAAATACTTCAGGCATTGCGAGAAATTCTTCTGATTCAGGGTATAGGGCTGGAACCGTCTTGGTTGATGGAATAGTAAATTTGTGGACATATTCTATGCCGGGTTTCAATGTGTCTTTCATTTATATCTCCTAAACATAAAATGAATATCGGGTCTGCATACCGACTAATTTTTTGTAACCCATATTGGCTATGCGATGACCACCGTAATATCATCGAGGCCTGTTTCGATGTAGTATCTATACGATTAGTTTTTACAGTCTTTTTCTTCTACTGTTATGCTTAAATTGTAATATGTATAAGGTTTTCCGCCAATATGAGGATGAGGAACCCACCAAAGCAGCCAATCTGAATTGTGCTTTGAAACGGTAACGGGAATATTTTTTATCGTACAACTTTGAGCATTTAGGTCCACCTGACGGACTTTACCGGCCCATTTGGGTATCCAGGTGGAAAGATGCTCAAAGCATTCCTGCCAAGATTTCCTGGCTTCTTTTGAAAAGGCGGCTAGTTTTTCCACCTCATGGCAGTCACCGACTTCAGGGTGAATCAGATGAACATAGTTATATTGCTCATCACTTGTTCCATTCGCTAGCACGTTTCCCATTGCGTCTAAAAAAAGTATCTCTGCTTCGGGAATAGCCTTCAGCTTTTTCCGGTTTACATCTTTAAAGTTGAGCTGAATAAAAAATGATGCATGTGTGACAGAATGCCAATATCCATACCCAAGGATGCAAACAATTATAATGACAATTACTAGTAATTTCCGCACAATGGTTCCTTTGGTATATAACATCAAGCATGTGCGGTTGCCGGAACGCGAAGCGTGGAGGCAATCGAACCCTGCTATTGTTAGGTCTTGTTATTATGTTCTACAGTTATAACTACTTTTCCTTTAAAATGTCCTTCTCCAAAATAGTGGAAAGCTTTAGCAGTCTCGCTTAACGGGTAACATCTATCTATAAAAGGTTTTACTTTGCCGGATTCAAAAAGTTCGTTAAGAATGCTTATATCTTTGTTTGGTTTATGCATTATTAAAGTCAGCTTCTTACTCCCGGTTAAGGAAATCAATGATCCAACGAACACGAGTTGTAAAATTCGAGCAGATCTACCTCCAACCGTGACATAAATTCCATTAGAACTTAATGCCTGTCTATAATCGAAAATAGAACGATCTGTTTTAACATCAAGGATCAGATCGTAACACTTCCCATTTTTGGTAAAATCTTCTTGAGTGTAATCAATAACATGGTCTGCACCAAGAAATCGCATCGTGTCCAATTTACCTGTGCTGTCCACGCCGGTCACTTCAGCGCCAAATGATTTGGCCATCTGAATTGCAAATGTACCTACCCCGCCTCCAGCGCCATTAATCAAAATTCTTTGTCCCGGCTTAATCTCTCTCTTATCGCAAAGTCCCTGCAGTGCGAGGAGTCCCGCTTGGGGTGTGGCCGCTGCTTCTTCGTATGTCATACCAGCTGGTTTCAGCGTTAATTCATTTTCACGAGCACATACATATTCGGCAAAACCTCCCCAAAAACCCTCGCATAGGTCTCCAAATACATCATCACCCGGATGAAACTGATTTATGTTTTTTCCAACCGCTTCGATTCGTCCTGCTATGTCACAGCCAAGTATTTTAGTTTTTGTTGGTTTTAGAAGCCCACTCAGAAGGCGATACTCTAACGGCCTACCCGTTAACATATCCCAGTCCCATGAATTTATGGAGGCCGCATGAACTTTTATCAAGACTTCATCGTCCTTGGGAGCAGGTTTTTCTATCTCTTTGAGCTGAAGAACATCCGGTGATCCGTATTTTGTGTATACAATCGCTTTCATTACTTTTATGACTTTCCCACAGAGATTACGACAGGCCCCAATCTTTGTTCAGTCTCTACTCTTCGATGAGCTTCGGCAGCTTGCTCAAACGGATAGATTTTATCGACGATTGATTTTATTTGGCCCTTCTCAATCATTTCTTTGAGTGCAAGTAGTTCTTCCTCCATTTCTCCGGCAAAAATAAAAATCGCCGTCTTATCAGTAAACTTTGACGTCAGGACAGACCTCAGCATGTCGGAGATACGCGGATTTGCCATTAGATAGCGCCCCTTGGGGTTGAGGGTTTTAACGCATTCGGAATAGGAACTTTTGGCAACCATGTCAAAAATCACGTCATAGGT
>CAMYNZ010000235.1 GCA_947259865.1 uncultured Desulfobacterales bacterium
AGCCGATGGCTGCGCCCAGAATCAGAAGAAGAATCGGAAATACATAAATAAAAAAACAGGCTTTGAGAAGTGAGGTGGTTTCGAAGTTGAGAACGATCCGATCGCCGACCCTGGCACCGGCATTATTGAGGGCTTCAACCTCCATCTCGCCACCGCCACCCAGCGCATTGCAAGAACCTCTTGCACTGCAGGATATTCAGGCACCGGTTTTGGAAGTTTTTACCCAGGCAGTGTCAGAACCGGTTTTTATTACAATACCCTGTTCGGTGGCCATAAAATGCTCCGATCGCTTAATATTACTATTAACCAGTTTCCTGCCAACCCTCTTCGCGCATATAGCAAATCAAACCGCAACGCAGACATCGATCTGCCTCATCGCGAGCCATGTCCTCGGTGAATCCTCTTTCGATTTCCCCGCATACCGGGAGATCTTTGGGCGGACATAACGGCATGAGTTGGCGTCTGCCTTCGGCGACAGCATGGATATGATCGACATTATGGACATCAGATTCAGCGCTGACGACATTTTCGGAAAGTGCCAGTGATATGCCATACATAACTTCATGGATGGAAGCGGCTGCCCGGCGTCCGGCACCAATCGCTTTGATAGCGCCACTGTAATCACTGAGAGTATCCCCCCTGGCAAACAGGCCGGTTTGCGTCCGAAAGGCCGGTTGTTTGTAGGGTTCAATCGCCACCCAGCCGTGGGGCTCGCTTTCAGTCTCCCTTTCCGGGTTATCCTGGCTTTCTTCAGATCCCAGCCGCTCGGATTCAGCTCTGGCAAATATCAACTCCGGAAACCGGCCGGCGGCAAAGATCAGGGTCTTGGCCGGTATTTGCTCTTTTTCAAAGGAGTTCAGATCGACTTTTTCCAGCGCGGTCAGCTGGTCTTTTTCACCCCACAGGCGCGAGATGCCGCTGTCGAAGACAATCCGGATATCCTGACCGACATCTTCAACGTCCGAATCGGTAACCGGGCTGTTCTCCAGCGACTCCCGGTAAAGTATGGTTATATTTTTAGCACCCTGTGCCCGGCATTTGCGAACAGCCTCCAGCGCGAGTTTCCCGCCGCCGACAATTACAACCGGTGATTGACAGGTAATCGGGCTGTTTTCCGAGCTACAGTGTTTTATAAAATCCAAAAGTAAATAGGCGCCGGCTATGGGCGACTCGGCCACAGCACCGCCCCTTCTGGCAATCCGGCTGTCCCAGCCGCCCAGGGCCAAAAATACCGCCTCAAATCCCTGATCAAGCAGGGAATCGATGGTGAAGTCTTTGCCGAGCAACTGGTTGGTCCGGGCTTCAACCCCCATCTCCAGAATTCCGTCAATATCCCAATCCAAAATTTCCTGCGGAAGTCGATAGCGGTCAATAGCGCTGCGGAGCAGACCACCCAGTTTATCGGTTGCTTCGAAAACGGTGGTGTCGTGGCCCAGACGGGCCGCAAAAAAAGCCGTCGATAAACCCTCAACCCCGGCCCCGACAACAGCAATCTTGCGACCGCTGTCAGGTGCCTTGTAAGGCAAGACGCGTTCACCGCTATCCAATTCATAATCCGCCGCATAACGTTTTAAATAATTTATGGCCACCGGTTCATCAATATAATTACGCCGGCACTCCAGTTCACAGGGTCGCGGGCATATTCTGCCGATGACAGCAGGAAACGGGTTTCTCTCCTTGATAATTTGAACGGCACGACGATAATCCCCCTTGGAAATTTGACGGATATACTCGCAAATATTGATTCCGGCCGGGCAGGCCCGCTGGCAGGGGGTAGTGCATTCGTTGGTGGTATACTCTTTGAGGATTCGCCGGGTGACGGAGGACAGGTTAATGATATATTTGGGGCATACCCGTTCGCAGGTGCCGCAACCGGTGCATTTTTTTTCACTCACGACCGGCAGACCTGCCGATCCCATTGAAATGGCATCAAAAGGACAAACCCTGACACAGGTCCCAAGCCCTAAACATCCGATGTTACACACCTTCATACCGCCGCTTAGCAGGGCCACCGCCCGACAGTCATTCATACCATCATAAATATATTTAAGATCCGCATCCTGAACCCCGTAGGTGCATCCGGGCCGTGCAATATCAGGCTCCTTGGCCTCTACCCTGACTCCCATAATTTCGGCAATTTCTTCGGCGACTTCGGCACCGGCTGCCACACAAGAGTTGGGCGCCGCTCTGCCGGCCACGATAGCTTCGGCATTGGCACTACAGCCGGGCAGTCCACAACCACCGCAATTAGCGCCCGGCAGTGCATCCTCGACAGACAGTATTTTCGGATCAACGTAGACATAGAATATTTTTGAGGCCAGCGCCAATCCAATTCCTACAAAAAGTCCTAAACCACCCAACATAAAAAGTGCTTCTTGCATATGAATACCTCGCCTCAGTTTGGATTGAATGGATTATAAGATGGCATCGAACTTACATTTTTCATAGCACGTCAGACATTTAATACATTTATCCTTCTCGATTCTGGCAACCTCTTTTTTCTTCCAGGTAATCGCTTCCACCGGACAGCCCCGGTAACAAAGCCCGCATTTGGTGCAGATCTCCGGAATGACTTCAAATTTTAAAAGGGCCACGCAGCGCTTGGCCGGACACTTTTTGTCGTGAATATGGGCATCGAATTCATCCTTGAAATAGCGCAATGTGGAAAGTACGGGATTGGGGCCGGTTTGTCCCAAACCGCATAAAGACGCTTCTTTAATAACCCCGGAGAGCAGCATTAAGGTGTCTATATCCTCCGGTTTACCCTTGCCGTCACATATTTTATCCAGTATTTGCAAAAGGCGCCGGGTACCTTCCCGGCAGGGCGTGCACTTACCACAGGATTCATCCTGCACAAAATCCATAAAAAAGCGGGCCATGTCAACCATACAGGTGTTTTCGTCCATGACGATCACACCCCCGGATCCCATGATAGCGCCGACCTTGGCAATTTCTTCATAATCCACGGGTGTGTCCAGATGCTGTTCCGGTATGCAGCCCCCCGAGGGGCCTCCGAGTTGGACAGCCTTGAATTTCTTTTTCTTGGGAATACCGCCGCCGATATCAAAGATTATGTTTCTCAGTGTCGTACCCATGGGCACTTCCACCAATCCGATGTTGTTTACATCCCCGGAAAGGGCGAACACCTTGGTACCCTTGCTGGTTTCGGTCCCGACGCTGGCATACCATTCGCCCCCGTGTAAGATGATCTGGGCAACATTGGCCAGTGTTTCAACATTGTTCAAAACGGTGGGTTTATCCCACAAGCCTTTATGCGCCGGAAACGGGGGGCGGGGACGCGGCATCCCCCGCTTTCCCTCAATAGATCGCATGAGGGCTGTTTCTTCACCACAAACAAAAGCACCGGCACCCTGATAAATACCGATATCGAAACTAAACCCGGTACCGAGTATATCTTCGCCCAGCAGACCGTATTCCCGGGCCTGCTGGATGGCAATACCGAGACGGCGCACCGCCAGAGGATATTCGGTCCTGGCGTAGATATATCCCTGGTGTGCATTGATCGCCTTAGCCGCAATGATCATGCCTTCGAGTACGGTATGCGGATCTGCTTCAAGTATACTGCGGTCCATAAAAGCGCCGGGATCTCCTTCATCCGCGTTACAGAGCACATACTTGTGTTCTCCCGGGCTTTTGCTGGCAAACTCCCATTTGAGTCCGG
The DNA here is from genome assembly GCA_947259865.1 of uncultured Desulfobacterales bacterium. Next base: position 3,683 of record CAMYNZ010000235.1, read on the forward strand.
TGGGAAATCCGGCACCACCTCGGCCCCGCAGGCCAGAAATCTTCATCTCTTCGATGATCTGTTCGGGAGTCATTTCCTTCAGGGCTTTGGCTACTCCAAAATAACCATCCGTGGCGATGTACTCATCGATAACCTCCGGATCAATAGCACCCTTGTTGCGCATGGCCCAAAACATCTGACTGGCGAAAAAGGGAATTTCAGACATCGTGGGGATGGTTTCATGGGAAGCAGGTTCGGTATAAAAGAGCTTTTTTACCGGTCGGCCTTTAAGAAAGTGCTCTTCCACCAGGTGAGGAACATCTTTAGGATTAAGCTTCTGATAAAATATACCATCGGGTTGAACCAGCATCACCGGGCCGACAGCACAAAACCCGTTGCAGCCCGTCTCAATGATTTTAACCTCGTCAGCCAGCCCCTGTTGTTGAAGTTCCTTGGAAAGGGCCTGCTCGAATTCGGCAGTCCCTGAAGAGTGGCACCCAGTGCCACCACATAACATTAATTGCGTTCTGGGTTTTATCATCCTGGTATCCTATTCATATCTTTCGAGAATATCGATGACTTTATCTGAAGAAACAGCGCCATGGGTGTCACCGTCAACAACCACAACAGGTGCCAGACCGCAGGCCCCCAGGCATCTGACGGCTTCCAGCGAAAATCGCCTGTCTGGGGTCGTTTGCCCTTCTTCCAGCTGATACTGATTGGAAACGCGAACCATGACTTCCTTGATGCCCTTAACGTAACATGCGGTTCCCAGGCAGCACTTTATGGTATGCCTGCCTTTGGGCTCCATCGAAAAAAGGGCATAAAAAGTTGCAACGCCGAATACCTCACTGCGAGAAATGGTGAGCCCCTCACTGATATAATCAATCAGCTCCAACGGCAGATAACCGACAATGTCCTGACATTCTCTCAAGACCGTGATGACCGCCCCAGGTGTTGATTTATGGGTCGCTATAACCGCATTAATTTTTTCCAGCATTTCTTCGGAGATATCACTGTGTAGTAGCGGGCTGCCAATTTTCATGTAGGAATCCCTCTGAATATATTAGTAATATTCATTTCGATGATAATTTCTTTGAAAATTGCAAATGTTTATTTCACACTATTTATGAATTGTCAACGGCATCCTTGCTGTATGTGAATATATGACAATAACGTTTTTGAAAAGTTCAGGATGAATGGATCTTCAAATTATCAGCATCCATTGACATCCACGAGTGATTATCCTATATTGATTTATGAGAAGAAGGCGCTAATCTTTTATCTTTACTGATGTTTAGAGTCTGTCAGCGATTTTGAAGGCAGCTGTGAAAACTATGGGCTGTGGGTAGGGCGCTTAGGAAAATGAAAATAAACGAAATTGTGGAGGCCCTGGATGCTTCCCTTCTGGCTGGCAAGGACCAGATAAACAAAGACATTACAAAATGCGGCGCCAGCGATCTCATGAGTGACATTCTGGCCGGATTTTCTGAGGGAAGTGTCCTGCTCACCGGATTGACAACCGTCCAGGTGATACGTACGGCGATCGTTGCCGGCATCGGAGCCATCGTGTTTGTGCGGGGGAAAATGCCCCCTCCCGAAGTACTCGAACTGGCTGAATCTCAGAAATTACCGTTAATATCTTCTCCGTATTCGATGTTCGTGGCCTGCGGCAAATTGCATGCCTGCAATCTGACGGGTCTGGATGGCGCCAGATAGCTAAAGCGCATCAGGGCTTCAAAAGTTGCATGTGCAACCGGATGTGCGCCGGTGACCATCCCGCGGCTCGCTCGGGATGGGTTGAATTTCCGATCGGGGGGCGAGACAAACGGAAAACGTCGGTTCGCGATCGCGGCAGGTAGGATCGGGTGACGTGCACCCGGTTTGGACGCAAGAAGCCGCTGCCAAGAAATGGACACAATTACCCGAAGGAAGCCGGACGGATGCTATCTGAAATTTGAAAGCTGAAATGCAGGGGTCGTCCAAGGTCCACATCCTCCTTTCTCTCTGATACGCATTTTGCCTCCCATCAATGGTATCCGGCCGATAAACAAGTGATGGGTAGCTGATGCACCGCCTAAAATTAGACACCGCCAAAATTGTCGGGAGTATCCGGAATGTCGGCGCTCAAAAAAAGTTATCATATCAATAAAAGTGATTTCATCCACGCCGGTGAGGCATCTATCCATGTCAAAAATTTGCTCAAAACCTTGAACTATAATCCGGCATTAATTCGGCGGGTAGCCATCTGCGGCTATGAAGCGGAGATGAATGTGGTCATGCACGGTGGCGATGGAAAGCTGGGTGTAAAAATAGATACCCATACGCTGGTAATGGAGATATCAGATAACGGACCCGGGATTGAAGATATTGAAAAAGCGCATGGGCCTGCCGAACATGAAAAAGAATGCAGACCACGTAGACCTGGCATCTGAAAACGGGAAAGGCACGCAAGTTGTTATGATTTTTCAAACAGGCCTGGAGACGTAATTTGAATCCTGAACCTACACCCACATGTTTTATCCATTTTGACAAAAATCTTTGCAACCGTTGCATCGATTGTGTGAGGGCCTGCCCGACCAAAGCCATCCGAATTAGGAACGATCAAACCATTCGTATGGTCGACCAATGCATTGGATGCGGTGATTGCATCCGAGTTTGCCCAAAAGGGGCGATGACCGCGGCCACAGCATCGCTCGCATCCCTGGAAAAAGACAAGATTCCTGTGGCCCTTGTCCATCCGACCCTCTATGCCCAGTTTCCAGGGATTGCGCCAATGGATCTGCTTGCGGCTGTCAAGAACCTGGGATTTCACCATGTCATGGATATGTCTCATTATATTGAGATGTTTCAATGCGCCACCGAGGAGTTCATCAGACGCAATAGGGTCTCACAGCAGGCGCCATGGCCTCTGATCTCACCCTTCTGCCCGGTGGCTATCCACCTTATCACAGTTATGTTTCCAAGTCTTTTACACCATGTCCTGCCGATTATGAGACCCGTCGCTCTGGCCGGCAGGGAAATCAAGCGGAGCCTTGCAAAGGAGCACAGGGTATCAGAAGACGAAGTGGTTATCTATCATATCACCCCTAACCGGGCTTCTTATCCATTTGAACGATCCTACGTGGACAGAGCTTTGGGCATAAACGACGTCTATGCGCAACTGATCCGACAAATCGAACAATTCGAGAATAATGATTCGATTTCCTCGCTCCAGGATCAATTCAACATCACGGTGACCGGAAACGGTCTGATGTGGGCGATATCCGGCGGCGAGATCGCCGGCCTCAACATTGAGTCAACCCTTGCGGTATCGGGAATCAGGGAGACCATGGCCTATTTGGAAAAAATCGAGCTCGGCCTTTTTGGTGATACCGAATATATAGAATTGCGGACTTGCCCGGATGGATGCGTGGGCGGTGTGCTCACCGGTATTGACAGACACCTGGCCAAGAGTGCCGTCTTGCGCATGGTTCCCAAGCTCGATTCCGGCAGACGGCTGCCGCGAAAAAAAATACTTCGCCTTTATGAGAAAGGTCGATTTATGGCCGAAACGATGCCGTCCGATCTGGAAAAGTTATTCGGCACCAAAAAAGAGCATATGTCGCTGGAATCGTTGCAGAAGGTAGAAAACCTTTTGAAAAGCATTAACGGTATGAACTGTGCTGCTTGCGGTTCACCGGATTGCAGAACTTTTTGCGAAGATGTTGTCATGGGAAAAGCGGCTTTAAGGGACTGTCTTTTGATTTGGGCCCGCGAAAACGGTGGCGACACCTCCGGTCCGTGACCCGGTCATCGGATGGAATTGCACTAAGACACTTAGATGATAGTCGATACACATTTCGATTGATATCGGAAGGACGGTGCAAGATGACAGTAAAAGATCTGGTGGAACAATTTGGATTGCAGGTGGCGGCAGGCAAAAAAGGCCTCAGCCGACCGGTGCGGGATGGGTATTGCGGCGATCTTTTGAGCGACGTTATGGCAAATGCCCCTGAAAGCTGTGTGTGGTTAACCGTGCAGGGCCATCAAAATATCGTGGCGGTGGCGGTTTTGAAAGAAATGGCAGCCATGATCCTCACGGGCGGACAGTCAGCGGATGAGGAAACAATTGCAAAAGCCGATGCAGAGGGTATCCCCATTCTTCAATGGGCCGGTTCAGCCTTTGATCTGGCGGGTCGCATATATGCAATGGGCATCGGTCATGCCAACGATTAAACCGGTCATGGCAGAGAGGGTTCGGTATAAGGTAAACAAACGTTGAAACAATATACGGCAGATCTCCACGTCCATACATGCCTATCTCCGTGCTCCGATTGGGATATGAGTCCCCAAAAAATCGTCCAAAAAAGCCTCAGAAAAAATTTGGATATCATTGCCATCTGTGATCATAATTCTGCCCAAAATACGGAAGCGGCTGTGCGTTCAGGAAAAAAGCACGGTATCTGTGTAATTCCGGGGATGGAAATCTGCTCCAAGGAGGAGGTCCATCTTTTGGGACTTTTCGGGAGCCTTGAAAATACCTTGGCGATGCAGGAATATGTTTACCCGCACCTGAAAGGGGAAAACCAACCCGCAGTATTCGGACACCAGGTCATTGTGAACGAACACGATGAGGTCCTCGGTGAGAATTCCCGCCTACTGATCGGGGCGACCGAATTAAGTCTCCACGATATCGCGGTCAAAATTCATGATTTGGGGGGAGTGTGCATTGCCTCCCACGTTGACCGGCCGGCATTCGGTGTTATAAACCAGCTCGGCTTTATCCCGCCGGATCTGTTACTCGACGGGGTTGAAGTTTCGTATCGGGTACCGCTTGGGGGGGCCCGGGAAAAGATCCCCGGCATGATGAATCTGCCGTGTATCTCATCTTCCGATGCTCATTTCCTGGCCGATATTGGTAAGGCAAAGACCGTGTTTGTTTTGGCAGCCCCGACTTTAGCTGAAATTCGTCTTGCGCTCAAAAGCCAAAACGGAAGAAGGATAATAGCCTAATTGCGGGAAATTGCACTTCACATTTTAGACGTTGCCGAGAACGGAATTGCCGCAGGCGCCAGCTGTATCCGCATATATGCAGAAGAGGCTCGCATTAAAAATTTCCTGAAAGTCATAATCGAAGACAACGGCAAAGGGGTCCCGTTGGAGAAGATCAATACATTAACGGATCCATTTGTCACCAGCCGAACCACACGCAGGGTCGGCTTGGGCCTTCCGCTGCTGGAAGCCGCAGCAAGGCGTTGTGACGGAAAACTGTCGATTGAATCCGAACCCGGCACGGGAACTCGAATTACGGCCACTTTCCGCTATGACCACATCGATCGGGCGCCGATGGGAGATATGACCGGGACCCTGATGACATTAATCATGGGTAACACCGAGGTTGACTTTGTCTACAGCCACCGCATAGACAGCCATCATTTTGATCTGGACACCCGGGAAATAAAAGAGGAACTCGGGCCGCTTTACATGACAGATCCCGCGGTAATGTATCATTTAAAACAAACGATAAGAACACAGCTTGAACAATTAGAGTCCGACGTATAATTATCCGGAGAAAGGAAACAGAGGCATGGCCAAACTAACGGTTGAAGACCTAAAAAGAATAAAAGAAAAAACATCCAGAGATACATCGGTACGGCACGGCCCCGCCAAGGTGAAAATAACGGTCCATATGGGAACCTGCGGCATTGCGGCCGGTGCCCGTGAAGTAATGGCGTCTCTTATGGAGGAGATGGCCCGAACAGACCGACAGGACATTCGGGTAGTAAATTCCGGATGTATGGGAATGTGCAGCAGCGAACCCAATGTAACCGTAGCGTTTGAAGAACAAGAACCCATCGTATATCAATTTATGGATGCCAACAAGATGCGGCAGGTCTTTAAGCGCCATGTCCTTTTGGGCGAAGCCCAAACAGATTTTGCTCTGGGAAAAATTTAGTATGCATAAAATATCATTCCCTTTTTATGCACGATCTATTAGAGTAGAAAATGTATTGGATCACCAGACGGCTATAATTTGCAATCCAACAACCAATAGGTTATACCCTAAATGAGCGTAAACAAAATGGAGAATTTATATAAAAAACCTAATTTATTATATTCGTTAAGCAACATGTAGGCTGTTTACAACGCTTGCATAAGTGAAATATAAATTGTCCAAAAACCAACCCATTTTGTTTACCCTTCGGGAAAGCCACGCCAGAGGCGGGCAAGCCGATGTTTATCCGCCAGAGATCTTTGGCGGAATACCCCATCTTCCGCGTTGCCCAGGGCTCGCAGTAGTATACTACGACTTCGCCCTTGGACGCCTTGAATCTGGGGCACCCTCGACTTTCGCTCAATCAGGGTTATGGTTTTTTTAAGTAGTTATTGAATCAAATGAGGAGGGAGAAATGACTAGTCTCGACTTTCTGCGGAATGTTGAGGTGCTCAAGGGCCTGGTCGACAACAAGCTTACCGGTATCCAGGACCATTGTTACGAAAAGGACTACCGGCACAATGAAAAACTTTTCAGCGATGAAGATGACGCAACCTGTTTGTGGATAATGCGAAAGGGACAGGTCGATCTGCGTTTTGATCTGCCGGCTCGCCCGACATCAGCAAAAAACACCATCTCGTCGCTGTCAAAATATATGACGTTTGGTTGGTCAGGCCTTGTAGCCCCCTATAAATACAGACTATCGGCGTACTGTGCCACTGAATTCTGTAGGGTCATCCAGATAGAGAGAGAAAAGTTGGTTAAGATTTTCGAAGAGGATTCAAAAATCGGTTATGTGGTGATGTCGAATCTAGTAGAAATTATCGGCAAACGGTTCCACCAACTGCAGGATTCGGCCTGGATATCTCCCTACGCCAGCATAAAGATTATAGTACATCTGGCAACCTGCGGAATCGCTGCAGGGGCGCGCGAAGTCATGAGTGCTCTCATGGATGAAATGGCGCTCACCGACCGTCTGGACATCCGGATTTTGAGCGGTGGTTGTATCGGAAAGTGTGAGACCGAGCCAAACGTCACGATCGAGATCGAAGGAGAAGATCCGGTGGTTTACCAGAATATGAATCCTGATAAAATGCGCAAGGTTTTCAAAAAACACATACTTGAGGGTCAAGTCCAGGCTGAATACATCCTTGGTTAGATTTGGCATCGTTATAGCGATACCCTTTGGGTTTGGTTTTTTGAAACTTTTGATTCGAACTAGAGGAGGCGGCTATGATCAGTATTGACTTTTTAGAGAAGGTCGAAGTCTTTCAGGGTCTTGACTCTGAACAGCTTGCAGGAATCAAGGATTGCTGCCGCCAGGAGGAATTTAAGCATGAAACGATACTGATGGAAGAAGGCGAAGAGGCAAATCACCTTTGGGTAGTCAAAGAGGGTCGAGTGGATCTGCGCTTCGACCTTCCGGGGCTCACCACTTCTGAAGAAAGCACTATTTCCTCGATTTTGGAGGCAGGCGCTTTTGGATGGTCGAGCTTTGTACCACCTTATAAGTATCGACTTGCGGGCTATTGTGCCAGCAAAAGTTGCAGATTAATCAAGATCGAAAAAGAATGCCTGATCAATCTGTTCGAAAAAGAACCAAGCATCGGTTATGTGGTGATGTCGAGTATAGCCACCGTGGTCGGCAGACGGTTTCATCGATTACAGGGAGAAGCCGCCAAAAGCAGGGGCCATGACATTATGGGCGGCTGGTAAACGTGCAACACGAGCCTATAGAAAAAGTCACAAACACTTTCCCCGAATCCCCTTTTCTTATTTGATTAAATAACCTGAAGCGGATGCTTTTTGGTTAAGTGTCTCGGGATTAGTATATTTGGATTTGAATTCAATAACAGGTCAGACCCATGCATCAATATAAAGAAAAGGTAATTGAAACGGCAGGGTTTTTAAAACAACGGTTTAGCCGCTTGCCCAAAATCGGATTACTCACCGGGACGGGCTTGGGTGACATAACCAGTTTTCTTCAAATATCCCAATCTTTTGACTATGGCGATTTGCCTCATTTTCCTATCTCAACGGTTGAAAGCCACCCTGGCAGGCTGCTTGCCGGAGAAATACAGAAAATATCTGTACTGGCCCTGCAGGGCCGTTTCCATCTTTACGAAGGGTATTCACCTTATGAGGTTACATTCCCGATCCGGGTAATGCAAGAGTTGGGAGTTAACATTCTGATTCTTTCCAATGCAGCCGGCGGGTTGAATCCCGACTTTCAGGCCGGCGATATCATGGTGCTCCGCGACCACATCAATCTTACCGGGTCCAATCCACTCACCGGACCCAATCAAGATAGATGGGGCATCCGTTTTCC
>CAMYNZ010000236.1 GCA_947259865.1 uncultured Desulfobacterales bacterium
GTTGAGCCCTAAACTTATTTCTTTGATCTATGAGCTGGCCTCTTCGGGGCCATAGCATCCCAGCTTCCCAGCCTCCAAGCCTCCCAGCCCGCCATCATTACCCCATAACTCCTTCTCACAAAGGCTATCAATTCCAGATGGGTTTCTGAGATTTATTAAAAAAAGCAGGATCATGCAGGATTCTAAGGCATGGATTGTAACCGCTCCAGAAACTGGGATGCTTTTTTTGTATCATTTAAGGCCTGGTAGCAGTTAATAATGTATTGCAACGCCTGTTTGGAACGCTGGAGCGGTATCAGAAATGATAAGGCTTTGTCATAGTCACCAACATTCATGTGGCTGATTCCCAAACACAGTTTAAGATGCTGGTCATCCGGAAAATGCGACAGCCCTTCTGTCAGTATTTGAATCGATTCCGGGTAGATGCGCCGCTTTTGATAAATGATGCCCAATCCTAAATAGGCCCTGGGATCCGGATGATAAGAGAGGGCTTTTTTATACAATTTTTCAGCAGTTCTTTCTTTGCCCGGTATGGCGTCGATGTCGGCATAATCGCCATGATCAAATGTCATCGCCAGTCTTGAACAAAAGTCGGCATGCAAGGGGTAAAGTTCTGCTTCATCTTTAAGATCCAGGCTCTGTGCATAGGCAGGAAGTTTCTCATAGAAACTGGTGCGGAGTTTTTTTCCAAAAGCCAGGATTAACTCTCGGGAATACTTCGCATCGGTTTCAAAATACATTATATCTTCTACTCGATTTATCCAAATATCATCGGTAACCTGTTGGTTTTTTTTATAATCATCATAAAGTTTGGTTCCGGGGAAGATGTCCAGGATGTAGAAGATAACACTTAAAGGTTTAATATCGTTTATTAAATCAATAGTCTCTTGAATGGTTTCCCAGTTTTCACCCGGGCTGCCGTAAATGAAATAAGCCCGTGCTAATATTCCGTATCGGGTTGTGGCTGAAAAGGTCTCGAGAATCTGCTGTCTGCTGATATCCTTTTGTAAAAATTTTCGAATTTCTTCGGAACCGCTTTCTACGCCATAACTGATTTGAATGCAACCGGCCTTTCTCATCCAGAAGAGTATCTCTTCGTTTATGGTGTCGACCCGCGAAATGGCAACCCAGGCAATCTTGAGATTTTTTGCCAGAATTCTTTTACAGATTTCGATTACCCGCTTTTTATTGACGGTAAAAGTATCATCCGAAACATAAAAAAATGTGATGCCCTTTTGATACAGGCACTCGAGTTCATCCACAAAATAATCTACAGAATGGAACCTGACGCTGCGGCCCCAGAATTGAGGAGAGCCGCAGAAGGTGCAGTCGGCGGGACAACCACGGGTTAGTGAAAGATGTTGGTATTCAAAATATTTGGCCGGATTGGGGAATTCATCAAGATTTCGGATAAACTTAGCCGCCGGCGTTCTAATCGGCTGGCCGTCTTTTCGGCAGGCAATGCCTTCTATTGTCTCAATATTATTAAATTCCTTTTTATCAAGACATTGAACCAGCCTTAAAAAACTATATTCTCCCTCTCCGAGCACCACATAATCAACTTCGGGAAAATGGGTTAGAAAATGATGCCACAAAAAGGTAGCCCCGATGCCGCCAAATACGATTTTGACGTCTGGGTTAATTTTTTTGGCAATTCGCGCAATTTCTATACCGCCCCACCGGTTGGCATGCAAAATAGAAAAACCGATGATGCCCGGCTTTTTCTGAGACAGCACCTCGATGATTTTCTGGGGTGTCTCATGGATATTGTGCCAGTTCAATATCTCGACATCATAATGATTGGCCGCTAACACGGCGGCAACATAGTAAACACCCTGGGGGACAATCCTGATATCTTCGGTATGCAATCGATCTTCGAGAAAATAGGGATATACAAGTAAGATTTTCATAGACATAAATCGCTTCTATCATAACCAAATCTGATGCTCTCAGAAATGGTTTTTGACGGGGTATGGGAGCCGTGAGATTCGAAATCACAAATCCGACAACATTTCAACCGTTTTCCAGCGTCGAAAAATTCTTTGGTCCGGTAAGATTGGGCTGGAAGGCTGTATACAGTATATGGTATCCGCAGCTTGGCGGTTGTATGGCATGTAGCGGATGCTATTTATTGATGGTTGACCGTAATATGCATTTAATCATATATCATGTTTGCAAACTTATTTTGCGACAGGATAATCACCTGGCTGCGTCGAAAAGGTTAAATGAATCGGATGTTATATGAAAAATAGCGCATTTTCAATCAATGCCGTTCTGTTTGATTTTGATGGGACCCTTACCAGACCCGAATCATTGGATCTATCCATCATCAAAAAAAAAATCGGCTGCCCGAAGGACAATTTAATACTCGAGTTTATTGAAAATCTTCCCACCGCCGGTCAGCGCAGACAGGCCAGGAACGACTTAGATCACTTCGAACTGGAAGCCGCCGCATTTTCCGAGCCCAACCCGGGCGCTGAAGATTTGATTATTTACCTGCGTTCAAAAGGGGTACAGATAGGCATTATCAGCCGCAACAGCCGCCAATCCATTGAACGTTCACTGCAAAACTTTAGCAAGGTTTCCGAATCCGATTTTGATATTATAATTTCAAGAGACGAACCGGTTAAACCCAAACCGAGCGGTGATGGCATCAGGCTGGCGGCTCAAAAATTGAAGGTGGGGGTCCATCAGATATTGATCGTCGGTGATTATATCTGGGATATTCTGGCCGGAGATCGGGCCGGGGCCATGACCGCCTTTCTCGACACCAATACTGTGCCTGAATCTTCGCGCGTTAAGAGTGATTTTACAATCACCCAGCTTGCTGAGCTTAAAGAGATAATGCGGCTCGGCACTGCGCTGCCGGCCGGTAAACTTCCCAATAAACTTTTGCAGGCCTTTTTGGATCAGTTTGGTTTCGATGATCCATCCGTTTTGATAAAACCGCGGGTGGGTGAGGACACGACTGCCATAGCCGTGGAAAATGAAGAAATCCTCATATTAAAATCGGATCCCATCACCTTTGCCACGGAGGCCATCGGCCGCTATGCCATTCTCATAAATGCCAATGACATCGCCACATCGGGAGCCACGCCGCGTTGGTTCCTGACCACCCTGCTGTTCCCCATCGGAAGCACCGTATCGGCCATACGTGAGGTAATGCGTGAACTGTATACTGTATGCGTTGAATATGGTATTACCTTGTGCGGCGGCCACACCGAAATTACCGATTGCGTGACCCGACCCGTCGTCATCGGCATGATGGCGGGAACGGTATCAAAATCCCAGCTGATCGATAAGCAAAATATTGCAAAGGGAGACAAAGTGCTTTTCACAAAGGCCGTTGCGGTTGAAGGTACTGCAATTATAGCCAGGGAATTCGGAAACAGGCTAAAAAAACTGGGTGTGACGGACCATGAGGTCGAACAATGCCGTCAATTTCTTTCCAGCATCAGTATCCTGGAAGAGGCTGAAGAGGCCAGCTGTTTCCCGGGCGTGAGTGCCATGCATGATGTAACCGAAGGGGGTCTGGCTACTGCCCTGGAAGAGTTGAGTATTGCCGCCGGCCGCAGAATCAGCGTCGACCTGGACAAGATTCCGATTTTTCCGCAAACCGCAAAAATTTGTCGCTTGCTGGACATCGATCCCCTTGGACTGATCGGGTCCGGCAGCCTTTTGATCTGCTGCAAGCCAAATGAAAGCCAGGACCTCATAAACACGATCCGTGGAGCCGGTGTTGATATCGCATGTATCGGTGAAGTGATGACAACCGGCGAGGGAATTTCGGCCATCCGCCAGGGAAGAAAAATAGAATGGCCCCGTTTTGACGCAGATGAGTTGACGCGTTTATTCTACTCGGTCAGATTCAAGGAGCGTGAATAAAAATTCCGTTTTTCTCCACTTTAACTGAAGAAGAGGGTCCAAGGATTCCAGGGGTCAAGGATTCAAGGGCTGGTTTTCTAACAACGTTGCCAGCCCCTTTTAGATTCTTTTGATTTCTGCGATGTCTTTCCTTGTCTACACAATACCCTTTTCCCAAATAAACCTAAATTTAATGCTTATAATATCTGTGTTTCCTGTTCTCAATCAGAATCATAAGATCTGCATAACAGCGTAATATAATCCAGAGCATTTCCCTCGAATCCTTGAATCCTCGACCCCTTGCACCCTCCGGGACCATATCTGCACAATTGGTGATTACAGCCTAGACTGCTTGAAATAGCACCAACCAATCAGGACATGATACTAGGAGATTATCCTTTTCTTAGTCCGTGCTTAAAAATCTCATAGGCCATTTCCAGGGTCGGCCTCAGATAATCCTTGTTGGCGTTAATAATTTTTTTGCTGGTCATCCACAGAACCACACCTGAAAACAGCGCCCAAAATATATCGGAAAGGGCTACCGGATGCTTGTCGACAAATACGCCTTTTTTGATGCCTTCTTCAAAAATAGTTGCCAGGCCTTCAATCGATTTGGCGGATAATTCCTTTATTTCAGCTAACAGCTCAGGTGATAGATTCTTTAAGGTTTCGCTGGATTGCAAATGAAACATATTGATAATCACCAGGGGATCGAAATCGTAGACATCGTACATGGCATCCATCATGGCATCCAGTTTTTGTTCGGGTCCTAAATCAGGCGTATTTAGCACGTGTTCAACTCTTATCTGCAAATATTGCAGGATTCTCAGAGAGAGGGATGCGTACAGCTCTTCTTTATTCTTGAAGTAAAGGTATATCGTTCCCGGACTCAGCTCCGCCTCACTGGCAATATCATCCATGGTTGCTTTGCTGAAACCTTTGTCCGTAAAAACCTTTTTGGCTGCTACCATAATCTGCTGCCGTCTTCTTTCTTTTTCTCTTTCTTTTCTCTCTCGGATGCCCATGATAAAATCCCCCTGAATCATATTTATTAATAAAATGAAATATAGTTTATTTATTTTATTTGTCAACTAGAAGATTCATTTATTTTATTAGTGGAACCCTAGCTAAAAATTGTATCCTGGGACGCTTTTGCCCAAATCCCTCTCAAGGCGTATACCGGTAAAAAAACCTACCGGATGGTTGACATCGAAATAATGTTAAATTATAAGACCTTATATTTGAATAAAGGTCAAATAGCAGCTTATTTATTGGAATTTAGCAAAACCACCTAAAAAATTGTTATTTTTACACAACCGACCGGACCTGCAGAATTATTCTTTAAAAACCCAATGATGCAACTAACGGGGAGCAAAAATGCCGCTTGTTGATGTTAACGACGAAAAAATTTTCTATTCTTCCAAATCTTCCGACCAAAAAAGGACCCTGCTGGCGATACATGGTTCAGGCGGCGATCACACCGGTTGGCCATTAGCGCTCAGGCAGCTGCCGCAAGCGAATGTGTACGCCATCGATCTTCCCGGACACGGTCAATCTACCGGTCATGGGCACGACAGTGTTGCTGCCTATGCCGATTTTATTGAAGCATTTGCGGCCAGGCAGGATCTGGATGATGTGACACTGATCGGTCATTCACTTGGGGGAGCCATCGCCCAGATGCTGGCCGTGCGGGCGCCCGGCTGGCTTAAAAGCATTGTCCTTGTTGGAACCGGGGCACGCTTAAAGGTTGAACCGGATATTCTGAACGGACTTTTGTCCAATTTCGAAGCCACCATCGATATCGTCTGCCAGTGGGCCTTCGGTCCGAGCGCCTCCGAAACCCTGATCAGTGAGGGCCGCGAGGTCATGTTGAAGACACCGCCGCAGGTGATCCACGGGGATTACAGGGCCTGCAATCAATTCGACCTCATGGAAAAAGTGGCCGCAATCAGCCTACCGACCCTGGTGATCTCGGGGGCTGCCGACAAACTGACACCCGTAAAATACGGCGATTACCTCTGTAAAAATATACCCGCTGCAAAACACATCATAATCAAAGACGCCGGACACATGATGGCTCTGGAAAAGCCTGAAGAATTCACAAATATCATAGCTCACTTTTTGAATATGCCGGCTACATTGAGTGCAAGTGCTCGCAAGATTCAAAATGCTTTGGAGGTCCGTGGTCTGGCGT
>CAMYNZ010000237.1 GCA_947259865.1 uncultured Desulfobacterales bacterium
TTCGATCAATTTCCGTGATGTTTTACCAGGCTTTTGCTCCTCAATTAGCAGGTACTGTCCAGAAAAAATCTTGGATAAAAATTCAATAATATTGTCTGCCCGCGTATCTGGGTTCCCCAAACATTCACTGTGTGTATGCCAATCTGAACCAGCCAAGCCAACAACATCATCATTTTCTTCAAGATCATAAATTTGTAGTTCACCAAATTTATTAGGCAATTCGATAAAGACGGAATTATCGGCTTCTCGAAATTTGTACCCCTTTTCAAGGAGAAGGGGTTTTAATTCAGTTAATATGCTATTCATTTTTCAAACATAACATTTATTATACAGCGGCTGTAATATTAGATATTATAATTGCTGTAATATTAAATAATGTGTGCTTTTGATAAATTAATTGAATAAATAAACTTTGAAGAAAAATATAATATTTCGAATAAATATCAATATATTATGATTGATCTAACAAAAATAGTCAATGGGTTTTGGAGATCCTGCCACCATTTGGTGACGTGAAGAACTCCCGAAAAACGAGCGTATTAGACCTAAATGGTTGGCCGGCTAAAATTTAAGTGCTGCCGGTTTGATAATTTTCAGGTTGTATTCCCTATAATCAAATAGTAAAAGTGGGATCAAATTGATGAAACCAATTGAAAATTTAGAGTATTGCAAATGAATCTTTTCAAAGGAATCGTCTACAACCTGCGAGGGGTGAAGTTGAGCTTCAAAACCCCCAGACTTCTCATTCTGGGCCTGACGCGTATGGTGGTGGTTGTAATCATTACGATTCTGTGCGCGGGTCTGATTCTGTTGTATCATCAACAGATATTGAATCTAATCTGGTCAAAACCCGAAAGTCAGTTGATTTTATGGCTATGGCATCTGGTTTCCTGGCTGCTTTCTTTTCTGCTGGTCGGCGTGTCGGCAATACTGTCCTACCTGATTGCACAGATCCTTTTCAGCGTCGTCATAATGGACACGATGTCCCGCATTACCGAGCGGCTGGTGTCCGGTCAGGAAAAAGAGTTGAGTAAAATGCCCATTGTGCGCCAGTTTTTTTATCTGATCCGGCAGGAAATACCTAGAGCAACGATCCCCGTGCTGCTGACCCTGCTGCTGATGATCCTGGGTTGGCTGACACCCCTGGGCCCGGTTGTGGCAATCATTTCCTCTACTATTGCCGCTGTTTTCCTCAGCTGGGACAATACGGATCTTGTGCCGGCCAGAAGATTGGATCCTTTCAGAAACCGTTTTAAATTCCTGCTCAAGAACCTTCCTTTTCACCTGGGGTTTGGGCTGCTTTTCCTGATTCCGGTCGTAAACATCCTTTTTCTCGCCTTCGCACCGGTCGGGGCCACACTGTATTATGTTGAGAAAGAAAACAAATGAACTGGCTTCAAAAGCCCCATTTTATCCGCCTCCGATGGGCTAATGTCCGAATGCTGCGTTGCAAGCCGACTCAAAATGCACACATGTTAAAGGGTTGGGCCCGTTGGCCCGTTAGCCCGTTTGCCCGTTTGCCGGTAAAACCGTAAAGACTGATAGCATTCCGTTTTGAACAGGCTAAACCGGCTAAACTGGCAAACCGGCCAATCTAATACTGAGCTTGTCTAAATCCCGATCCACTATTTTTGAGATTGGTTCTGGTGAACTGCCACCACATCATGCCGCATAAATTCAGTGTCTGGATGCTTAGACAAAATTTCACCCCGAGCACTAGACTGCGTAACGCACTCCGCCGTTGTTGACTTTTAAAAAAACAGCCTTAAAATTTTTTAACAATCATTTTGTTTAAACAGGTTTGACCTGAAAGGAAGATAAGAAAATGAGTGCAATAAGCTGTTTTGTTGAAAGATTATCGAAATTAGGTATCGGCATAACCCTGTTGGTGTTTGGTTTGGGGTTGGTGGTCATCGGGCTGACGATAATACCGGTTTTCGGACTGGTTCTTGCAGCACCGGTATTGCTGGCTTCCGGTTATTTCATCAAAGCCCATCTCAATAGGGAGTGCCAGATTGCCGAATAATCTTATATCCGATTTCTAATCCGGGGGAATATAACCTGACACCCGGGAGAAGCCACTTTCAAAAACCGTCTCCTCGCAAAAAAATCGGAACGATGCACCTTTGCGAGCGATAGAGGTGCTCAGAGGGCCATCTGATACGCCACAGAACGTTGGCTGTGTTTGCCTCTCAACATTGCGGCCTTGCGCTCACTGCCGCAGGGCCCGGACCAGAGGGGGGAGCGTGAGTCAGCTTCAGTATAGCACCTCGTCACAGAATGGCTCAAGGTACAGTCAGGTAAAACCCCGTTGTCTCAAGGACTTTCAGTAAGTTTTCCCAATCCTATCATCACTCGGATCAATCTAAATTCTATAAAAATCACCCCTTTCAAATGGTGATAATGGATTGATGAAGTGTCACCCGATAGATAGGTATATATGAAAGGAGTGAACCATGAACAAAAAGATGATATTATATGTAATACTGATTTTATTAGCGGTCCAAACGGCTGTCCAGGCCAAGGTTGTTACCAAAACCGTTCCATACCGGCACAACGGTGTATCGCTTGAAGGTTATTTAGCCTACGACGACGCAATCAAAGGACAACGGCCCGGGGTGTTGATTGTTCACGAATGGTGGGGCCTCAACGATTATGCCCGTCGGCGGGTTGAACAACTGGCAGCGATGGGTTACCAGGCGTTTGCTCTGGACATGTATGGAAAAGGAAAGGTGACCCAGCACCCGAACCAGGCGGCCGAGTGGATGAACCAGATAAATCAAAATATCGACGCATGGCGAAAACGGGCCCTGGCAGGACTCGAAGTACTTGCAAACGCACCCAATACAGATAAAAAACGGATGGCTGCGATCGGATATTGTTTCGGCGGAGCGACCGTCCAGCAATTGGCCTATAGTGGTGCTGATCTCGAAGGCGTGGTCAGTTTTCACGGATCACTGATTTCACCCACCAACATCCGGGCAAAGGATGTCAAAGCCAAGATCATGATCAGCCACGGATCGGCCGATCCTTTTGTCCAACCGGCACAGGTTCAACATTATCTGGGCGAAATGGAGAAGTCGGGATTGGATTGGCAGATGATTTTTTACGGCGGCGCCAAACACAGCTTCACCAATCCTGATGCCGATAAAGTCGGCATGGCCGCCCTGAGTTACAACAAATCTGCGGACCACCGTTCCTGGCGGTATATGAAAATGTTTTTTGACCGGATATTTGCAAAAAAATAAGTATTACAGTTTTTTGTTTTAGATCGGAAAAATATTTTCCCGGTTGTATTGAGGAAGACAGGTATGGCCAACAGAGAATTTTATGACCTTATCATCATCGGTGGCGGACCCGGCGGACTGACAGCCGGTATTTATGCCCTTAGAGCTTCGATGCGCACGGTTCTTATTGAGCAGGGGGCGGCCGGCGGGCAGGTGCTTAATTCTGAAGCGGTGGAGAATTATCCCGGATTCGTTACCGTTAACGGTTTTGAATTATCCCATAAATTTGTCGAGCATGCCCAATCCTACAACCTGGAATTGCTTTCACAGCAAGTTATTGAACTGGAACCCGGTCTGGCATATCACTCAGTCCGGCTGGGCAATGGTGAACTATTGAAAGCCCATGCCGTCATACTGGCCACCGGCGGCGCGCCCCGCAAATTGAATATCTCGGGCGAAGATGAATTATACGGCAAGGGGGTTTCTTACTGTGCCGTCTGTGATGGCTTTTTCTTCAGAAATAAAAAGGTGGTGGTGGTAGGTGGGGGAGACACTGCCGCAGAGGAAGCGCTTTATCTGGCGAAACTAACCCCCAAAGTTTCACTGATCCATCGGCGTGATAGCCTGCGGGCAAGTTCCATTTTACAGCAGCGGTTGAAAGCCGAGCCCAAAATCGAGATCCTGTGGAACACGGTTGTTACCGCCATCAAAGCCGATGGGGATCTTGTTCGTGCCGTGGATGTACAGGATGTCAATACCGGTGCAAAAAAAGAACTGGTAACCGATGGGGTTTTTATTTTCATCGGCTTTGATCCTCAAAATGAGCTGGTGCCCGCCGGAACGAAGTTAAACGCGGATGGATATGTGATCACCGATGAAAAGTGTGAGACCAATGTTCCCGGTCTTTTTGCGATCGGTGATCTCCGTGAAAGATATGCCCGGCAAATTGTCCTGTCGGCAGCGGACGGTTGTCTGGCTGCACTGGCGGCCGCGCATTGGGTCGAAACCAAAAGGGCATCTGAGAATTAAAAAGGAATCTCTTCCAAACAATATTATTCCGCACCCCAAAAACGAGCAATAGCATCAGAAATGATACGCCCGGGACAACCCGCCTTTATTTCGGATGACTGACGATAAAACAGGTATCGGTGGCCACACTGCCGGAACCAGCAGGCCGCCCTGAACCGCTGTACTCACTGGTTGCGGGTTGAACCACTCCCAGACCGCGGACCCGAATCGCATCCTGTGAATTTTCGGTAACCGCCGTAATATATTGACCCGTGGCCCGTTTCAAAAGTTCGTCAATGTCCGTAAACTGTTTTTCGGAACAAACCACCGTAACGACGTCTTTGCCAAAGGGCGGTATGATTTCAAGCTCCCCGTGTTTGCCGATAATCTTGTTTTCACCGGCCGGCAGCCAATTGTCTCTGTCGTGTGGATTGGGGAAAAGCATGATATTCATCCTTTTTTCGCCACTGCGGCTTTCCCCGAACGAAGTAACATAGATTACTTTGATATAGCAGCCCCTGGATGCCTGCACCTGAAACCGGATTTTTTCACCGGCATAGTAGTCCGCGCCCTGCCCTTTTTCCGGTTCAATATTCACCTGTAAAGTTGAGGTGCTTTCCTGACGTTTTACATCATCATCGGTAAGGGCCAGGAAATAGTCCTTCTGTATCTTGCCGGAAATTTGTTCCAGGAGATCCTGCAGCATTTTATTCTGGCGTATGATTCCCGCAATTTGCTGACTCTGGGCCTGTTGAGCGCTTTCCATTCTTTTGGCCTGCTTCTGCCGGTTTTGCTTCAGTATATTTATTTGGTCGTGAATCAGCGCATACTCATTTTTTGTCTCAGCACCCGCGGAACTGACCTTTTTATCAATGGTGACAAGCAATTTCTCGAAATGCTGCATCCGGTCTGCGTAAATCTGCATATTGTGGTTCAACAAAGATGATATCTTCTTGATTCCTTTAAAAATCTCCTCCTGTCTGTTTTCCAGACGATCGACAACCTGATTGACAAACTTCTGCTCCTCCAGCTGTCGATCGGCCTTCTTTTTGTCGATGACCACCAGCACCCAGTAGCGCTGCCGCCTGGCATCCTGCCATTTTTGTTTTTCCTCTACGCCGGACAATACCTTGCGTGTGCTGACAAAAAGAGAAGATGCTACCTGCTGTTCCTCGTAGTCTCCCTTTGCGACAATCCGATCCTCAAACTGCGACTTTATCGACACCGAGAGTCTGTAGCACAGTTCATCCAGGGCCCGGTC
This sequence comes from uncultured Desulfobacterales bacterium, assembly GCA_947259865.1. Next base: position 5,497 of record CAMYNZ010000237.1, read on the forward strand.
TTTGGCAAGCCTTGTGGCCGCATAGTCCGGTCTTTTTCCTTTATAGGGTGCAAAACTGGCGCCATAGTACACCCCGGGCAGCTTCAGGGTTCCATCCAGATGTTTCTGGAGCCAGGCCGGTTTGATGGCCAAAACCCTGGTAGGCGTAAAAATCAGAAAAATACATAGCATTATTGCCAATCGGTAAGACGTTGTGGATTTATTTGTGACCATCGGTTTCCTCTCGATTGTCAGTTTTTGCAACCTGAATAAATTCGGAAACTTATTGACATCACTCGGGGTTTAAATTTCAAGGAAAAACTTCCGAAAAAGCAATATAAAGTTCAATCGTTGAAATTTATAATCTTCATTTTATTAAATAATGGATTTAATCAAAATATCCTCTAAAGATTAAATTTATTTTACAAGAGAATAGAGAATAATTGCAATAAAATCATTAATATCCTTAAAATTTGGCGCCTGCCCCCTGCCTTCTTACCTTACTTTTCAATAATCTCGCACCGGAACCCCCAGCAACATGCG
>CAMYNZ010000238.1 GCA_947259865.1 uncultured Desulfobacterales bacterium
CACCGGCTTCTGAAATTTGTTGAATGATTTGGCCCGATGAAATAAACTTGGCTCCGGTTAACTGGCTTTATTCCTTATCCTAAATGAATTTAACGGTGTAAATATTTTATTGCCAAAGACTTCCACCCCCCAACGTTGCCGATCATTTCTTGACAGCAATGTTTCAGTTCAATACATTGCTTTTGAACAGGGAAAAACTCAAATCGTTTCCTATCTCAATAAAGTAAGGAGATCAATATGAAGATACTTGTGGGATACGACGGCTCGAAGGTGGCCGAAGATGCTTTGAAACTGGCTCAAAAGCACGCGCTGGCATTTAAAGCCGAGGTTTATATTGTGACCTCATTGGAACAAGGTCCTTCTTTGAAAAAAGGAGACATTGATAAAGCTGAAAGCAAACTTGAAAAAATTAGAAAACCTTTCAGAGGAGATGACATTCCCTGTGAGGCACGCACATCCGTCAGCTACCTGTCTCCTGGAGAAGATCTGGTCAACTTTGCGAAAGAAAACGATGTTGATGAAATCATTCTCGGAGTTAGAAGGAGATCAAAGGTCGGAAAATTGGTGTTCGGTTCTACCGCCCAGTATGTCATTCTGGAGGCTCACTGCCCGGTGGTTGCTGTTAAGTAAAGTATGAAAGCAGAGCTCGTTGCGCTGATCAGCGCAATTCGGAAATTTTTTGAAGATCTAGACAATACTCATATAAATTCCTTCCTGGCAGACTGGCCCCCGGCCAAGTGCCGGACGCGGTCTGTTGCACCGTTGGTGCTTCCCGTCCTTTCCTGGATGCCCGAGGCTGTGGCGGCAGCCCATCAACAAGCGGCGTTTCTTGTGAAGATGCTAGCCTCTATGGCCAACCAAATCGCCTGGGGTCAAACCTATTCCGCGGAAAATTTCGGTTTCGGATTTCTTAAAAAGTATGGATGGACAGAGCTCATCGGCCTGCGTGGTCCCATCGCCAGTGAACGTATGGCCTGCGGGTTTTTGTTTTTAGGGCCTGAGATCGAATACCCGCGACACAGCCATGAGGCCGAAGAAGTCTATGTACCGTTGACCGAACCGACGTACTGGATGCGGGGAAACGAAGACTGGGAGTTGCGAGCACCTTGCCGGCCGATATTTCATGCATCCCGAATGCCGCATGCAATGCGAACCGAAAGAGTACCGTTGCTCGCGCTCTATCTCTGGCACGGGGGTAATTTGGTCGAAAAATCAAGCATCCATTAAAGCGGGTTTTGAGACTACTTCTGGATATTTTTATTGCCTTGCATGAATCCGCTCGGACTCATCCGGCACATGGATAACGGGCTCGATCTTTTTCAATTCTTCAAGCGGTATATGACATTTGATTACGTGGCGATCTACCACGATCTGCTCCGGAGGCGGCTCATTATCACAAATATCGCCGATTCTCCGATGGCAGCGGGTACAAAATGGGCAGCCCTTTGGAGGATTCATTGCGCTGGGCAGGTTGCCTTCCAGCACAATCTCACGCTTGGTCACTTCCGGATCGGCAATCGGCACCGCTGATAAAAGAGCTTCGGTATATGGCGAATAGGGTGGTGCGAAGATTTGTTCCGTGGTGCCTCTTTCAAGAATATGCCCGAGATACATGACGACAATGCGGTCCGACAGGTAGCGTACCACACTTAGATCGTGGCTGATGAAAAGCAGTGTGGTTTTATGTTCGCGTTGAATTTCCATGAGCAACTCAGTCACCGCTGCTGCGACCGAGACATCCAGGGCTGATACCGGCTCATCGGCAATAACCATGCTCGGGTTCCCGGCAAATGCTCGGGCGATACCGACACGCTGTTTCTGTCCGCCCGACAACTGTCTGGGTTTTCTGAAATAAAAATCCCTTGGCAGCTTGACCGTATCCAGCAGTTTCATCACCCGATCAAATATTTTCTTTTTATCCGTTTCCACGCCGAATTTCTTGATCACCCGTGATATCTGGCCACCAATGCTGTGGCTGGGATTCAAGGTATCGAACGGATTTTGAAATACCATCTGCAGTGAGCCGATCTGTTCAGGGTTTCGGTCTCGAACCGCTATCTCTGAAAGATCCTTGCCATGGTGACGCACCTCGCCGTCAGTACCTGTTTCCAAACCCATCAGAACTTTGGCAAATGTTGATTTGCCGCAGCCGGATTCACCGACAATCGCGACGGTTTCACCCTCTCTGGCAGAAAAATTCAACTCCTCATTGGCTTTGACATAACGAATTCTCTTGCCGCTAAACAACGCCCGCAGTGAGCTGTCACGAACCTCGTAGTACTTCTTCATGCTATCCACTTCGAGTACCTGTTCACCGAGTTCAAGCGCCGCTTTAACTTCACCGTCCGCCGCCTCAAGGCGGTGATCGATTTCTTTATAGCGCAAGCATCGGACGCGATGATCTGCGGCACTATCCACGACATGCTCCATGGGGATATGTTCCTGGTCGCACAGCCCTGGTTTGAAATGATCACAGCGCGGGTGGTAATAGCAGCCTTCAGGTCGTTCGAATGGCAACGGGAGCTGCCCCCGGATCGGCTTCAGCGGGGCAGCGTTCTTGTCGGCTGTCGGCAGGGGAATACAGGCAAAAAGGCCGTGGGTGTAGGGGTGCCTTGGCCAGGTAAACAGGGAGTCAATGGTTCCTTCTTCGACAACTTCACCGGAGTACATCACGAATACCCGGTCACAGGTTTCCAGAATCAATCCGAGGTTATGGGAGATGTAGATCTGGGAAGTGCCGAACTTTTTGCTGATATCGGCTACCAGCTTCACGATACCGGCCTCGACCGTAACGTCCAGCGCGGTTGTGGGCTCATCCAGGAGCAACAGGGATGGATTCGACAAAAGTCCCATCGCGATTACCACCCGCTGCTGCTGTCCACCCGATAACTGGTGCGGATATGAGCTCATAATCCGTTCCGGATCGGGCAGCTTGACATCCGCCAGCATCTGCAACGCCCTTTGACGTGCTTCTTCCCTGGAAATGTCCTCATGAGCCAGCGGCACTTCCATCAATTGAGTGCTGATTTTGAGGCTTGGATTCAGAGAGGCAAACGGTTCCTGATATATCATCGCGATCTCCGAACCTCGGATGCGGCGCAACTCATGTTCCGACATCTGGTTCAAATCGCGGCCCTTAAACGTAATACTGCCGCTCTTGATGCCGCCGTTGGCGCCCATGTACTGCATGACCGCCATGGCGACGGTTGATTTACCGCAGCCTGATTCGCCGACAATGCCGATGGTTTCGCCGGGCAATACCGTCAATGAAAAATCCACCACGGCCGGAATCTCTCCTGCCCGGGTATAGTAAGAGATGCATAGGTCCTTGCAGGTAAGAACCGGTTCTTGAGTGTCGTTCATGGGTTGGTTACCTCCTAATCGCGCAGAGAGATTTCACGCAGACCGTCCGCCATTAGATTAAACCCCAGTATCAACGAAGATATGGCGATACAGGGAAAGAGTGTCATATGTGGAAAAACCATCGCCATCTGCCGGGTTTCATTGACCATGCCGCCCCAATCCGGGTCCGGCGGCGGCAGACCCAGGCCCAGAAAGCCAAGCACACCGATGGTGATGATGACGTAACCCAGACGCAGACAAGCGTCGACAATCAACGGACCGCGCGCATTCGGTAAAATTTCAAACAGCATCACTTTCCAGTCTGATTCGCCGCGGGTCTGGGCCGCTGCAACATAGTCACGATTGCGGAGATCCAGCACCAATCCCCGCACAATACGCATAATTCCCGGAGAGGATGCAAAAGTGATGGCAATAATGATGTTGATTCCGGATGCGCCGATTGTGGCGATGATAATAATATACAGCACCAGCACCGGAAATGAGAGAATGATATCTGCGATACGGGATAGGACATCATCCACCCAGCCGCGGCGATACCCGGCCAAAAGCCCCATCAGAATACCGACCGTGTAGGCCGAAAGAGTCGCCAGGGGTGCATAGATCAGCACCGTTCGCGAACCCCAGATAATCCGCGACATAATATCCCGCCCGATATGATCGGTGCCGAGCCAGAATGTGCCGCCGCCTTTGACCGCCGCCATCCCCGGTTTGGCAAACGGCTGAATAGACGAGTTGGGATCAAAGGGCGCCAGCAACGGTGCCAGGATCGCAACCGCCACCCAGAAAAAAACTAGGAAAGCCCCCACCATACCGACCCAGCTCTCCCGCAAGAGTCCAAAAGATTTCAGGCCGCGCCATAAAGCCGCACCGTATCCGGCAGTGGGCATTTGGGTTTTAGCGGTAGATGTATTCATTGTATTTTCTCTCCTTAGCTGAAACGGATGCGAGGGTTGAGGAACGTGTAACCAATATCGGCTATGGTTTGTGTAGCCACCGCAACAAAAACCGCCACCATGGCGCACGCTTCCAGAAGGGCGATATCGTTATTCAGAGATGCCTCCAGGATCAGCGCTCCAAATCCTTTATAGGCAAAGAAGAACTCTACCACAATGACTCCGGACAGCAGCCAGTTAATTTGTAACATGATGACTGTAAAGGGGGCGATGAGGGCATTGCGCAACGCATGTTTGAGGATTACCGACTTATAGGGCAGCCCCTTCAGCACCGCGGAACGAATATACTGCGAGGTCATCACCTCCGCCATGGATGCGCGGGTCATGCGGGCGACATAACCGAAATCGTAGACGATCAACACTATGGCCGGCAGCATCAACTGTTTGAATTCGAAGCCGCCCGACATGCTGCTGGTGCCGGGCAGCCATTTCAAGGTGAACACGAAAAGGGCCGAGAAAATTACCGCACTGGCGAACTCCGGCACGGAGGTGGTTAGAATACCAAAGACCGATATGGAACGGTCGAGCTTTGAACCCTCCTTCATCCCCGACAATACCCCGAGAACCAATGACACCGGGATCATTATGGCGAAGGTCCAAAAACCCAGGATGGCGGTGTTCCACAGCCGGGGCCACATTACTTCCGCCACCGGGCCCTTAAAACGGATTGATTCACCCAGATTACCGGTGGTGAAATTTCCGAGCCACGATAGATAACGCACGATGACCGGTCGGTTATAACCGTGCTGCTCCCGCCATAGCTCGCGCTGTTCTTCGTTTGAAAACTGACCCAGCACCCGAGCAGCCGGATCGCCTGTAAGCTCGGTCTCCAGGAGCAAGAACAGAATGAGCGATACGACAATCATGGTAAAAATCATGAATCCGATACGCTTAAACACCAAGGTGACCATTTTAACGCCTCCTTCGGGAATTTATCATCTTAGAAGAAATGCGGGGGCGGGGAGCGCCGTGTTCAGCGCTCCCCGTGGCTACAAGTGGTCCTTTCCGACTAGGTCAGAGAAACCTTGTGGAAGCGGTAGTACCGCGTCGGATGCATTTCAAAGCCGACCACGTTGTCACGCACCGCCGTGAAGACCGCACGGAAGAAGGGCTGCACCATGACGGCATCGTCCTGCAGAATCTTCTCCACCTTCTCCATCTTGGCGCGACGTTTCTCGACATTCAGTTCGGATTCCGCTTCGGTGAGGGTTTTGTCCCACTTCGGATTGGCATAGCTGGATTCGTTCCAGGGCACACCGGTGCGGTAGGCCAGGCCCAATACCATGACGGCCAAGGGGCGGTGGGTCCAAGAGGTTAAGGCCAAGGGATCCTTGGTCCAAATATCCCAATATTTTGCTGACGGCATCACGTTCATTTTGATATTGATGCCGGCCTTGGCGGCATCTTCTTTGAGCACAGCCACGGAATCCTGCTCCCAAACGCCGTCGGTGTTGCCCACACTGCAGGACAAATCGATTCCGTTGGGATAGCCGGCCTCGGCCAGCAGTTTCTTGGCGCCTTCAATGTCCTGCTCGAGCGGGGGCAGGGCAAAGTACTCGGGGTGGATCTTGGCGACATGATGATGCTCGGCCGTGATCCCCAAACCGCGGTGCGCGATGTCGAGCTGCCGCTGGGTATTACAGGTCAACTGTACCGCTCTGCGCACGCGCTTATCG